>CATYUF010000004.1 GCA_958413095.1 uncultured Clostridium sp. | reverse complement strand
ATATTATTTTTAATTTTTTAAGAAAAACTATTGACTTTTAATAGTTGGTCTTTACAACTTACTATCTGTTATTATAGTAGCATAAAAATTCTTTTTTGACTATATCATAAAAAGCAAATAATTTTAATTATCCGCCTTACTTATTGCTATTTTTCATATTAATGGTAATAAGTTTATTTTTACTATTATACACCATCCCATTATCAAGTAACATAGCTATGATATTTTTAAATATTCAATGAAATTTTTAGCCTCCTAAAGGAAAATCTATTTTAGTTGATTTTACTTTATCATTTTCATCAAACCATATAAAAAAGTCATAGTGTTCTATTTCTCCCATAAATAAGTAGTCAGTTAATGTTCCTGCATCATATATATATAAATTATCACCAGAAGTTTTTTGAGGTTTACCTAGTAATTCGATAACTTCTTCTTTTGATAAATCTAAAAGTTTTTCACTATCATTTAGTTCTTTCATTTTGCTATATACTTTATCAGGTTTTTCACTTAAATATTGCATAATAGGATATCCTATATTTTTGCATACTATTATACATACTATTATAATAATTGCATAAATAAAAGTTTTAGAATTTTTATTTTCTTCTTTTATTCTTTTTCTTATTAAAAATATTATTATAACAGAAATTGCTATTCCTATTATATAAGGCATAAATAATTTTCCAAAAATCCAAATAGATAATAATATACCTAACATAATTTTATTTCCAATTTTAAGAATAAATAATACACTTATTATTATAATTCCAATTATTAGCCACTTTTTATCTTCCATAAATACATCCTCTATAAATTATTATTTTTCATCCTACTATCATTTTTATAATTTTCTAAAAATCAGTTTTAACAAATCTGATGATTTTTTATTTAATATTGTATTTTTGTTATAAGCTTCTTTATTCTTTTTATATCTCATTTTTCCCATATCATAGTATATTCTATTTCTTTTGTACTTTCATCTATATTTTCGTTGGTAATTACAAATCCATTTTTCTTATAAAAACTGATTGCATTTATATTTTTCTTGTATACTTTTAATGTCAAATTATCTTTATTTTCTTTTACTTTGTTCAATAAAGATGTTCCTATTCCTCTACTTTGATTATTTGTATCTACAAAAATGCCTTCAATATAGTTATCATTTAGTCCTATAAAACCTACAATTTTTTCCTTAATAATATATACATATATTTCTGCATTTGGTAGGACTTCTTTTACAAAGTTATAATTACTTTTCCAATATTCCTCAGAAATAAATTTATGTGCTTTTATATTTTCATTTTTCCATATTTTCATGACAGTATTTATATCATTATTTTCAAATTTTCTTATCATAAAATTCTCCTATAAATCTTGTCTATTACTCCATTAATTCATTATCATTATTATTTTAAATATCTAAATACTTCTTCTGGATATATCTTTAAATTATTATTTATGAATTCATCAACATCAACCCATGTTGCATCAGTTTCGCAATTATCATCAATTATATGATATTTTTCTTTATAATCTGAATCCTTTATATCAACATTATAAAAAAATATTAATTCATGTGCATTTTTTCCATTATAAGTAAATATATTTTCAGATACACCTAAAAAATCGCCAACTTTAATGTCTATATTAAGCTCTTCTTTAAATTCTCGTTTTAATGCCTCTTTGCTATTTTCTAAAAATTCAATACCTCCACCTATGCTTCTATAAAATGTTTCATTTTTAATTTTATCATATCCTTTACTAACTAAAATTTTGTTATCTCTTTTTACTATACCAAGTACAATAGGTCTTATTTCCTTAAATTTATCCATATTAATATTTTACCTCCTTTACCAGTTACTAGCTATTACTATACTACGATGATTTTTGTCTCCGACCCCAAAATCAAAATCATTGCTTTTGTTAAAATTACTTTTATAACCCAAATTAAAATTATAATCAAAATAACTTTCATTATTACCTCACTTCCAAATTACTATAAATTTAGCAAATTGCAAAATTGTAATCTGTTTTAGCCTCCTAAAGGAAAATCTATTTTAATTGCATTTATATTTTTCTTGTATACTCTTAATGTCAAATAATCTTTATTTTCTTTTACTTTGTTTAATAAAGATGTTCCTATTCCTCTACTTTGATTATTTGTATCTACAAAAATGCCTTCAATATAGTTATCATTTAGTCCTATAAAACCTACAATTTTTTCCTTAATAATATATACATATATTTCTGCATTTGGTAGGACTTCTTTTACAAAGTTATAATTACTTTTCCAATATTCCTCAGAAATAAATTTATGTGCTTTTATATTTTCATTTTTCCATATTTTCATGACAGTATTTATATCATTATTTTCAAATTTTCTTATCATAAAATTCTCCTATAAATCTTGTCTATTACTCCATTAATTCATTATCATTATTATTTTAAATATCTAAATTTTACCAGTTACTAGCTGTTACTAATACTACGATGATTTTTGTCTCCGCCCCACAAAATCATGACTCCAAAATCATATTGGTAGCATGATTTTTGAGCTGATTTTTGGGCAAAGCCAAAATCCATTTGATAAATTATAAAAATTAATATAATCTTTAACTGTCCTATTTTTTTCAAATATATTTAAGTATTTCTAAAATTTACTATACAATTTTTCATCCATTAATATCATTTGCATTTGTTTATTATTAAATCCTTTTTTCTTCATATTTTCTATTTTCTTCTCTAAGACAGAATCAATTTCTAAGAAAATTTTAATATTGTTTTTTAATATTGGATATATTATAAATTTTTCTTTTTTTAAAATTCTCAGCTTTCCATTAATAAATATTTTATTTTCTTTTAAAAACTTTATTATATTTTCATTAAATCCATTTTCCAATTCTTCAATTTCCTTTTGTGTTATATTATATTCTTTTAAATAATTCATCTCTCTTGTTCTTCATTTCCTTTCTTCATAATTTCTTTTATTTCCTCCAATTGCAAAATTACTTCTTCTTTATCAATCATTAATATTTCACTTATTTCATCAATCAAATCATTTCCCCCTAATCCTTGTTCTATTAATATTGACAAATTTCGTAATAAATTTTCTTGATATTTATTAATCTTCCATTTTTTAAAATCTATTTCTTCATTTTCTGTAAATTGTATATTATGTTTTTTTAATCTTTCAAAATCAATATTTGCACAAATTTCCTTTTCTTTTAAATTACTTTTTAAATACTTATAGGTTTTATTATAAATTGAACTAAACATCTTTGTATAATTATAGTTACAATTAAAAGCAATATCTCCACATTTTTCTATAATAATTAGCATTGCTTCACTTTCTAGTTCTTGCTTATCAAAATATGGATAATTATGAAAAAATTTATTACTAACACTTTTTGATATTTCAATTATTTTGTCCGCATGTTCTTTCATAAATTTTTTATCTAATCCAAAACTCTTTCCTATATAAACTTCACCTTTATATCTTAAACTTTCTATAACTTTTTCTCCATTTGGTATTTTATTAAACAATTCTTCTAATTTAATATTTTTTGAAGTACATATCTCTTTTATTTCTTCCATAGTTATTATTCTATTGTATATATCTTTTAATTGCATATATTTTAAGATATTTTCTGGATTATTTAAAAATGTTTCTTGTATAATATTATTATTGGAATTTATTAAAATCCATCCCCAATTTTCTTCTATTTTTTCTTTTTTAATGCCATTGTTTTTCAATATTCTTAATATTTTTTTTATTTTTTCTGTTTTTCCTCTAGCTAATACTGATAAACAATTTTCTATTGTTTCTTGTTTTATTCCATTTTCTTTTAATACTTGCAGAATTTCTTTTATTTCTTCTGATTTTCCTTTAGCTAATACATATAAACAATTTTCTATTGTTTCTTGTTTTATTCCATTTTCTTTTAATACTTGCAGAATTTCTTTTATTTCTTCTGCTTTTCCCGTAGCTAATACTGATAAACAATTTTCTATTGTTTCTTGTTTTATTTCATTTTCTTTTAATACTTTTATGATTTCTCTTATTTCTTTCTTTTTTCCTCTTGCCAGTAGCGTATTTATTCTCTTTTTCAAAATTTGTTCTATTTTTTCTTTTGAAAAACCATAATCATATAAAATATCTGCAAATTCTATTTTTGTTATCATTTTTTCTATAGCTATACATATTAATTACTTATTAATATATATCTTTTCCTCCTATATTTTTTCAAAATCCATCTTACATTACATATAATAATATACAGAAAAATTGTAATAAACTTCCTAATAATATGAATAAATGAAATATTGAATGCATCCATTTATGTTTTTTTCCTATTGCATATAATCCTGCTCCTATTGAGTATGCAATTCCTCCTGCTAATAGTAACCCAAATCCGACATTACCTAATAGTGATGGTAATAAGTTTATTTTTACTATTATGCACCATCCCATTATTAAATAGCATAGCATTGAAAACTTTTTAAATTTCTTTATATCTATTGAATTTAATATAATTCCAAGTATAGCAACTCCCCAAATAACTCCAAAAATTGTCCAACCTGTTGCTGTGTCATATTCTCTTAATGTGCATAATGAAAATGGCGTATATGAACCTGCAATTAATAAAAATATTGAACAATGGTCTAATACCTGAAAAACTTTTTTAGAAAAACATTTTGGACTTAACCCATGATATATACTAGACATAGTATATAATAAAATCATTGTAAATCCATAGATTGCTCCACTTACTACTCCATAAACATTTTTATTTTTTGCAGCAAATACAACACATAATACTGTTGCAACAATTCCTAATACTGCTCCAACTATATGTGATGTCATATTAAAAATTTCTTCTCCTTTTGTATATTTAGGTAAAATTCTGTCTTTTAATTTAATTCTTTCCATCGTAGTAATCCTTTCATATTTTATATTAAAATTTCCCCTTTTTTAGTTAATTAACTTTTTTCATTTCCTACAAGTAAAAATGATATTAAAAAACACCTTCTATAGTTCTGCTTATACACCTTCTATACTTTCCTCATTATTTATTTTGATTTGATAAATTTCTAATTCAGCTAAAAATTTATCAAAGTATTTTTTTACACAACTTGATATTTCTATGTACATTTTGTTTTCTTCTGGAAATGTATGTATTGCAAAATGACTTTCTGCCAATAACCATAATCCGTGTATATCCTTGAGTATCAAAGAAATGTTCAATTTTATTTATTATTGTAAATCCACTATCTGATAACATTTTTTCAAATTTTTTTATTGCTGTTTTTTCTTCTTCATATTTAAGCCATGTATTATAATTATACATTACTGCTTTCATTTTCTGTCCTTCTTTCATATTAATTATAATTAATTTATACTTATATTTGATTTCTATATTTTCTTTCTTATAGCCATTCTTCAATTAATTATGAGTAATTTATTCTTATATATTTTTAATATTATTGTATATTATATTTTTTTGGAATACTTTATTTATTTCTATTTTATATTGCTTTATTTTGTTTACTACAAATTATTATCTTTTTTACCAATTTTGCACTTCTTCATTATAATATTTAATCAATGTTGGCTTGAACATATTATTTTCTTCTACTTGATTTAAGTCAATTATTTCATCTTTACCAAAATTAAACATTGTTTTTATATTTTCTTCTGTTAAATATTTTGTTTCTACTGATAATTTTTTTCTAACATTATTTCCATTAAATGCTAGGTTGAATCCCCATTCTCCAAATGATGGTACTTGTAAGTGATATGGTAATACATTTTCAAATTGGGTCTTTATTGTTTTATTTATACACCAAAAAGAATTTTTAGCATAATATGGACTTGTTGATTGGCAAACCATAACCCCATTTGGTGTCAAATTTGCTCTTATATAGTTATAAAATACATTAGTATATAGTTTATTTAGAGCTTCATTATTTGGGTCAGGAAAATCTATAATTATTACATCAAATTTTTCTTGGTTTTCTTGAGTAAATAGATAAGCATCTTCATTTATTACTTTTACTTTCTCATTACTTAATGAACCTTCATTTAACTTTTTAATTTGTTCATTTGTACTACATAATTTTGTCATTTCACCATCTATATCAACTAAAACAATTTTTTCTACATCCTCATACTTTAAAACTTCTCTTGCAGCTAAACCATCTCCTCCACCTAGTATTAGAACCTTTTGATGCGAATTTGCATATGACATTGGAATATGTACTAGTGCTTCATGATATCTATATTCGTCACTTGTACTAAATTGTAAATTTCCATCTAAAAATAGTCTAATGTCGTCTTTATGTTTAGTCATTACTATTTTTTGATATGGTGTTTGTTCTGATAATATTACATCGTCTCTATAAAGTCCACTTTCTATGCTACTTGTTATATTAAATCCAGTAAATAAAAAGCACAGAATTATTAAAAAACATACTATTGATAATATTTTTATTGTTTTATATTTCTTTATATATGGCTTATATTTTAATATTATTATTAAAGCTACTGCTATATTAATACTTCCTACTAAAAATGTTGTAGTAATGAAACCTAGTTTTGGAAATAATATTAATGGAAATACAATTGAGCCTATTAGTCCTCCAATATAATCAAAAGTAAATATATTTGCTAAATTTTTTCTAACATTACTTTCGTTGTCTTCTATTATTCTTGTTAATATAGGAATCTCTAAACCTACAAAAATTCCTATTAATATAATTAATAAATACATTATTAAGTCATATATACTTGTATATATATTTGATAAAAATAATATTAAGCTTGAAAAACCTCCTAAGATTCCAACACTCATCTCTATAAATATGAATTTATTAAATAAATCCTCTTTTATGTATTTAGATAAATATGATCCTATTCCCATAGCACTCATATATAAACCTATTGTTATTGAAAACTGTGTTATACTATCTCCTTGTAAATATGAGCTTATACTACTAATTATAAGCTCATATATTATAGAACATATTGATATTAATAATGTTGTTACTAAAAGTAATCTTCCATCAAATTTTTTTGCTATTATTTCTTTGTTTTCTTCCATTATAGAACTCCACTCATTATAATTCCTATTGCAATAAACATTCCACAAATCATAATTCCGATTGCTTTGTTATGATTGTCAATTTCTTCTGTAAGTGAAAAGTGTTTTTTAAACATAAATTCTGTTATTTTGTATCCAATTAAGCAAAATACTAATCCAATTACTACATAAATAATAATTTCTAATAATTTCATTAAAATTTCCATATTTACTAATCCTTTCGTTTTATAACTTTTCTTATTTTCTCTATTTTATTACAGTTCTTACAATTATTGCTATTGCTATAAAAATCCCAGCCATTATAAATCCTGCAGCTACATTTTTTTCTTTTAATTCTTTATTAAAATCATATGGTACTGTTAAATCAAAAATACACACACCTGCTAACATTAATATAATTCCTAGTCCACCATATATTACTGTATTTAATATTTCCATCCAATTTATAATCATAATTTTCTTCCCACCTTTTTATAATTTTTCAATAATAATTATTTTATAGCCTTTCATTCTTAATTATTTATTTTCCAGAGCTTGTTCCTCCTCCTGAAGATGTTCTACTATTTACACTTTTCTGTCTTGCTGAATATGCATAATTATTATATGTACTACTTAAATGTGTTCCTGAGTAATAAGAATGATAATATCTGTAATGGTTTGAATGATACATTGTTCCCGAGTTATTTAAATATTTCTTACTTGAAACTTGTATATAAATTTTCTGATTTTCTTTATAAATAAATGCATATTCATTTTTAGTTTGTAAACCTATACCTTCATCAGCATTTTTATCGTCACCACTTGCTTTTGTTATCCCTTCTGGAACTCCATTTATTATATCTTTTACAGTTGCATCTACACTTCCTAACATTGATTCATAAACTTTAGCTTTTTCATTATTTGTGTTATTCGTTACAGAAGTTTCATATTTATACTTGCTAGTTTCTTTTTTCAAATATTTTTGCATTGATTTATTGACAAATAAACCTGAAATCATAGAAATTATTGATGGAAAAAATAGTAATGCAAGCATTAATACCCATATCATTATTGAAGAGTTTCTTGCTTTCTTCGCATTATTTTTCACATTGTTTGGTTCTGTCTTTTCTATCTCACTTGTAACTTGTATATTAGTTGCATCTAGTTTTGTTCCTATACTTTTTTCTGTTTCGTCTTCCCATTTTTCTACTGAAATAATGCTTTTTCCATCTTTAGATTTATAGTCAAAATATTCACATTTTTCGTATCTGTCAACATCAGTATTTCCAAAGTAATTATTTACTGCTTTTATACCTTTTTCATATAGTTCATAGGTCTTATTTTCACTTTGAAATTCCAGTTCATTTATATTAACATATCCTACATATCTATCATATAAATAATATTCTTCTTTATTGTTTTCGTCTTTTTCTATCGATAACCATTTGCGCTTATATGAATTTACTTCTTTTATTTCATATTCCTGCCAAATCCAAGTATCTTCTTTATATTCAACCATATTAATAACCACATATTTTCCGGTTTTAATATTAAGAATTTGCCCCTTTTTTAATTTCACTTTAATCCCCTCTAATATTCAGATTCTTTTAATATTTTTACATTAGATAAACTTATTATTTTTCCAATACTTATTTCTACTTCATCTCTTCATTTTTCTATTGAAAGTATTTTTGTTTTATCTTCTTTATTTGTATATTCATAATAACTAACTTCTTCATTTAATCCAATATCCGTCATTCCAAAGTATGTTTCAACTTTTGCATCGCCTTTTTCATAAAGTTCATATTCGTTATCATTATATATAATATTCATTTTTACTTGGATTTTTGTATCCTTTAGAATTTCGTATAGTATGACTTTATTTGATAATTCTACATTTAAGTAATACATTTTGCTTGTTTCTAAATTTTGAAGTTTGTATTCCATCCAATATGAAGATTTTTCTTTGTATTTTACTCCATTTAGTATTTTATATTTAATTTTATCAATTAATACATATTGACTTTCTTTTAAATTTATTAAATCCATATTTATTTCCTTTTTTATTTTTTAACATTATATCTAAATTGGTTGAAAAAATCAATTATTTTTAGTTTTATTTTTTTCAAACTTCTATATCCTCATAATTAGTTACCAACCTAGCACCTTGCTTTATTAAATCATTAGTTCCTACTGAATTTATTGAATTAATATTTCCCGGCACCACATATACATCTCGTCCCTGTTCTAATGCAAAATCTACTGTTATCAATGTTCCACTTTTCCTTTTTGCCTCAACTACGATTACACCTTTACTTATTCCACTTATAATTCTATTTCTAGCAGGAAAATTTATTTTTTCCGGTTCAACTCCTAATGGATACTCAGAAATTATAGCTCCTTCTTTTTGTATTATCTGTTTTTCTAAGTAATAGTTTTCCTTTGGATATACCATGTCTAGGCCATTTCCTACAACTGCAATTGTTTTGCCTTTTGCTTCAATTGTTCCAATATGAGAAAAACTATCTATTCCCTTAGCTAATCCACTTACTATAACAATTCCCTTTTTGGCTAGATTATATGAAAAATATTTTGCTGCTTTTATCCCATATGTACTTGCTTCTCTACAACCTATTATTCCTATTATATTTTGATTCAAGATTTCTTTATTTCCTTTAATATATATACATATAGGTGCATCATATATTTCTTTTAGCTTTTTTGGATATACTTTTTCTTTTATTGTTATTATATCTATTTCTTTTCTTATCATATTTTCTATATATTTACCTAAATAGTGTCGTATTTCTTTATCTAAAATATTTTCTATTTTTTTATTATTAAGCCATTTTTCTTGGCTCAATTCTTCATATGTTAAATTATATATTCTTTCTGGTGTTTTATATTTGTCTAATAATTTCTTTTTACTTATATTTTCTATTTCTCTTAACATTGAAAGCCATATCCAATATTTTTTATTTTCTAATTTTGCCTCTTCGATTTCTATCTTTCCTTTCTTTCTCATATAATATTGTTAATTAAAATTTAATACATATTTTTTATTTTGACTTATTATCTCTACCTGTAATGATAGAGTATAGGGTCAAAATAAAAGCTGATTTTCCTATACAATAATAAAAGACACTTTTAATAAAGTGCCCCTAAAAAATTTTTATTGCAAAAAGTTTCTAAATCTATATTAACCCAATATAAATCTTTTTCATATATAACTTTCTTAATTATTTATACTTTGTTGTTTAATTGTTGCTTTTATAACATTATTCATTAACATAGCTATTGTCATCGGTCCTACTCCCCCAGGAACTGGTGTTATATAGCTTGCCTTATTTTTTACATTTTCAAAATCAACATCTCCAACTATTTTATTATTTTCATCTCTGTTTATTCCTACATCAATAACAACTGCTCCATCTTTTACCATATTTTCTTTTACAAAATTTGCTTTTCCTATTGCTGAAATAAGTATGTCTGCATTTTTTGATTTTTCTTCTAAGTTATTAGTTTTCGAATGACAGATTGTAACTGTTGCATGTTTATTTAAACAACATGCCATTAATGGTTTTCCTACAATATTGCTTCTGCCTAATATTACCACATTTTTACCTGCTAAGTCAATATTATATTCTTCAAAAATCTTCATTATCCCATATGGTGTGCAAGAAACAAAAGTATCTTGATTTAATATTAGTTTTCCTACATTTATAGGATTAAACCCATCTACATCTTTTTCTTCTGATATTTCCTTAAAAGCTTCATTTATGTCCAAATTATGTGGTATTGGACTTTGCAATAATATTCCATTTACTGTTTTATCTTGATTTAACCTTTGAATTAATGATATTAGAGCTTCTTGTGTAATATCTGATTTCAACATATATTCTTCATATTCAATTCCTATTTCTTTACATGCTCTACTTTTATTTCTTACATATACTTTTGAAGCTTCGTCATCTCCAACCATTATTACTGCAAGTTTTGGTGTTATTCCTTTTTCTTTTAATTTTTCACATTCTATTTTTAAATTTATTCTTGTTTTTTTTGCTAATTCTTTTCCATCTAAAATTATTGCCATCTTAATTAAATAAACTGTTTTATAATATAAATTTTTCTATTTAATAGTTTTATATTATAAAACAGTTCCTATCCTCCTTGTATAATTTGTTCTATTTTAAATTATAATTTACTGGTTCATTTTCTTTTAAAGTTTCTTGAACATCTAATATTCTCTGATTTGAAGAACCTCTAAATCTAAGTTTTAAATCCTTTTTATCTTCTTCAAACTTCCCATCAACTACAACATCTAAGTATTTTAGTAATTCTTTTGTTGTTTCATTATTTTGAGCCATTTTTCCAACAACATCTTTTTCAAAATCAAAACCTGTATAGCACCAGATATTTTTATTTGGAAATTTTTCTTTTACTTTTTTTACAAGTGGAAGTAATCCTTCTTGATTTTGTTTTTCAAGCGGCTCTCCTCCTAATAGGGAAAGCCCTGAAATATAGTCATGGTCCAAATAGTTTATAACTTTATCAATTTCTGCATCAGTAAATTTATTTCCATAGTTAAAATCCCATGCACATTGATTAAAACATCCTTTACAATGATGATTACATCCACTCACAAATACTGATACACGAACTCCTTCTCCATTTGCAACATCTACTTTTTTTATATCTGCATAGTTCATCTATATTTCCCCCTATAAATGCATTACTCTTTGTTTTATTTCTTTTGTTTTTCCTGCATTCCAGAAATTTTCTCCTAAATATCCACAAGTTCTTCTAACTACTGTCATTTTTGAATGGTCTTTATTTCCACAGTTTGGGCATTCCCATTCATTATCTTTGTTTATAATAATTTCTCCATCAAATCCACATACATGACAGAAATCTGATTTTGTATTAAATTCTGCATATTGTATATTATCATATATGAATTTTACTGCTGTTTCTAAAGCTTCAATATTGTTTTGCATATTTGGTATTTCTATATATGATATAGCTCCTCCTGATGATATTTTTTGGAATTCACTTTCAAATGATAATTTCTCAAAAGCATCTATTTTTTCTCTAACATCTACATGATAAGAGTTTGTATAATATCCTTTATCTGTTACATCTTTAATTGTTCCAAATTTTTCTTTATCTACTCTTGCAAACTTATAACATAAGCTTTCTGCTGGTGTTCCATATAGTGCAAATCCAATGTTTGTTTCCTCTTTCCACTTATCTGTCATTTCTCTTAAGTGTTTCATTACTTTTATTGCAAAGTCGTGCCCTTTTTGTTCTGTATGTGATACTCCTGTCATTAATTTTGTCATTTCATATATTCCTATATATCCTAGTGACATTGTAGAATATCCTCCATATAGCAATTTGTCTATTTTTTCTCCCTTTTTCAAACGAGCTATTGCTCCATATTGCCAATGAACAGGACTTATATCTGAATGTGTTCCTAATAAAGCATAATGTCTACACATTAAAGCTTCTTTACATAACTCTAGTCTTTCATCTAATAATTTCCAGAATTTTTCTTCATCTCCATCTGCAATTATAGCTATTTGTGGTAAGTTAATACTTACAACACCTTGATTAAATCTTCCTTCAAACTTGTACTTTCCATTTTCATCTTTCCATGGAGATAAGAAACTTCTACATCCCATTGGGCTAAATACATTTCCTTCATAATTTTCTCTCATTTTTTTAGCTGAAATGTAATCTGGATACATTCTCTTTGCTGAACATTTTACTGCAAGTTTTGTTAAATAGTCGTATTCTCCACCTTTTAAACTGTTAAATTCATCTAAAACATATACTAATTTAGGAAATGCTGGTGTTACATATACTCCTGCTTCATTTTTTATTCCTTCATATCTTTGTCTTAGTACTTCCTCAATTATCATTGCATTTTCTTTTATATATGGGTCTCCTTCTTCTAAGTGTAAGAATAATGTTACGAATGGAGATTGTCCATTTGTTGTCATTAAAGTATTTATTTGATATTGAATAGTTTGAACTCCTGCTTTTAATTCTGATTTTAGTCTAGTATCAACTAAATCTTCTATTATTTCATTAGATAATTTTCCTTTGTATTTTTCTTCTATTTCTTTTTTGAATTTATCATAACTTTTTCTTAAATATTTACCTAAATGTATTAAATCCACTGATTGTCCACCATATTGATTACTTGCTACTGCTGCAATAATTTGTGTTGTTACCGTACATGCAACTTGGAAACTTTTTGGACTTTCTATCATTTTTCCATTCATTACAGTTCCATTATCTAACATATCTTCAATATTTATTAGACAGCAGTTAAATATAGGTTGAACAAAATAGTCTGCGTCGTGAAAATGTAAAATTCCTTCTGCGTCAGCTTTTGCTATTTTCTCTGGTAATAATAATCTCTTTGTTAAATCTCTTGAAACTTCTCCTGCTATGTAATCTCTTTGTGTTGATGCTAATAATGTGTTTTTGTTAGAATTTTCTTCTGCTAATTCTTTATTGTCATTTCTTATTATTCCTAATATTGTCTCGTCTGTTGTATTTTGTTTTCTTACCAAAGCTCTTGTATATCTATATACTATATATTTTTTAGCTAATTCATATTTTTCTATTTCCATTAATTTTTCTTCTATAATATCTTGTATGTCTTCTACTAACATTCTTTTTTTATTTAGCTCTTCAATATACTCAATAATTTTCTTAATGTCTTCTTTTGAAGCTCTCTCTCTAGGTTTTACCTCTGTATTTGCTTTTTCAATTGCTACTTGTATTTTTGCTCTATCATAATCAACAGCTCTTCCATCCCTTTTAATAACTTTCATTTTACATTTCCTCCTTAAATAAGTATGTACTTATTATATATCAAAAAAAACTTTTTTCTGTTGCAAAAGCAACATATTATGAAATATAGTTTTTATTCCCCCATTTTCATAGCTTTCAGAGAACATTACATTTATGTTACAAAAATATTACAAAGTTATTTCGCTGTTTTTGTTGTTTTTTGTAGTTTTTTACTGTATAATGTTTATGTATAGTAAAGGAGTGATATATAATGAATACAAGTTTTAATCTAGAAAATTTTATTTCTGATTTTTCTACAAAATGTAACAAAGTTCAATGCAAAACTTTTTCAAAAAATGAAATAATCACTACCTATATACAAAAGCGTAATCAATTATGTATATTGACATCTGGAACAGCTGATTTAGTCAGATATGACTTAAATGGAAATAGAACTATTGTAGAACATTTTTCTAAAAATGCTTTATTTGGAGAAGTTTTTTATAATGTTACAACAAATAATGAACTTTTAGTAGAAGCTAAATCTAATTGCACTGTTCTTTTTTATGTTTATGATGATATGTTTCAAAAATGTAAAAACAACTGTAAATTTCATCAAATATTATCTGAAAATCTACCAGAGTTAATTTTGAATAAGGTAACAGAATTAAATATGAGAATCGAACTTTTAACCAAAAGATCTACTCGAGATAAATTATTAGGTTATTTCTCATTAATATCTACTAGAAATTTGAATACTAATTTTGAACTACCACTTTCTTTAACTGATTTAGCTGATTATTTAAGTGTTGATAGAAGTGCTATGATGAGAGAATTAAAACTTTTAAAAGAAGATGGTGTTATTGAAAAAAGTGGTAATATGATTAAATTAAATAGAAATTAAAAGACTATACTAAAATATATATTTTAGCTAGTCTTTTTTTATATAAATTTATCTTTTATTTTAATTTTATATTGAATTTTAATATCCATATAACAAGCAAAAGTAAATTTTCTAATATTATTTTTTTATAGATAATATTTTATACTTCATTGTTCCTGCTGGTGCTTTTACTTCTACAGTTTGATTTTTCTTAGCACCTAATAAAGCTTCCCCTAATGGAGATTCATTAGATATTTTATTTTCTGCTAAATTTACTTCAGTTGATCCTACTATTGTATATTCAATTTTTTCGTCAAATTCCATATCTAATACTTTTACTATATTTCCTATTTGAACTGTTTCTGTATCTATTTCTTTTTCATCTATTATTTTTGCATGTCTTAATTTATTTTCTAATTCTGCTATTCTTACTTCATTTTCTGCTTGAGCATTTTTAGCTTCATCATATTCAGAATTTTCTGATAAGTCTCCAAATCCTAATGCGACTTTGATTCTATCTGCAATTTCTGCTCTTTTTTCTGTTTTTAAATAATTTAATTCTTTATCTAAATTATCATATCCTTCTTGTGTTAAAATTACTTCTTTTTCTTCCATAGTAATCTCCTCCTTATGTTTTACTATTTTCGTACCTAACTATATTACGGCAAAAAATAAAATTTGTCAATACAAATTTTATTTTTTTGCATTATATCGTATTTTTTATAGCTATTATTTATGCTATCTCTAAGTAATTTTACTAATCTTTTAATAATTCTTTAAAATTCTTCATATAACTGGCCCCTGAGAATATCGTTGCAATAACTTGAACTATCATCATTAAAGTTACTACTATATTTAGTACTAATGGCCATCCTTGTAATGTTCCCTTAAAACAATCTCCAAATGAATTTAAATCAATAAAGGCTAAAATTATCGCTAACATTTGTGTAACTGTTTTTAATTTCCCCCATACTGATGCTGCAATTACTTTTCCATCTTTTTCTACTGCCATCAATCTATATCCTGAAACCATAAATTCTCTTGCAAGTACAATTATAGGTATCCAAGCTGGAATTTTTCCAAATTCAACTAACATTACTAATGCTGATAATACTAATATCTTATCTGCTAAAGGGTCTAAAAATTTTCCAAATGTAGTAATTTGATTTCTGCTTCTTGCTATATATCCATCTAGTTTATCTGTTAATGATGCTATTATAAATATTAAATCTACGATTATAAAACTTATAGGTATCCCTAAAAATTCTCCTTGTATTCCTAATAATGGTATTATTACCATTATTGGAACTAATATAACTCTAAAAATGGTTAATTTATTAGCTAAATTCATTTTCTTTTCCCACCTTGTTTAATTCTTTTTTACTTTCTGTTAATTTATAATCTTTGGTATATAATTCACTTAATAATCCTTCATTTCCTATTTCAACATTTGAATTGCCTTTTGCAATTGTGTATCATCTTTTTCTTCTATTTCTAATACATTTTCCAAGTCTTCTGGTAATTCTACTTTTTCGTCTGGCTCTATTCCTACTTTATTTATTTCTGTTTTATTAGGTGTCAAATATTTTTCTGTTGTTATCTTTATTCCACTACCATCTGGCAATGTTAATATTTCTTGTATGACACCTTTACCATATGTTTTTGTTCCAACAATTTTAGCTTTTCCTAAATCTTTTAAAGCTCCTGCTAAAATTTCTGACGAACTAGCAGTATTTTCATTTGTTAATAATATTATTGGCATTTTTATTATTGGAGCATTTTCTGATTTTTTTACTACTTCTTTATTTTCCTTATCCACTTCGTAAAGTAATACTAAATCTTTTTCTGTTATATAATCTGCTATTTTTAAAGCTTCGTCTACTATTCCTCCACCATTATTTCTTAAATCAATAATTAATGATTTTGCTCCTTGTTTTTGTAAAGTCTCAAAATTTTTCTTAAAATCTTCTGATGTATTTTCATCAAATGATGTGAATTTTATATATCCAATATTGCTTTCTAACATTTTGCTTTCTACTGGATTTACAGTTACGCTTTCTCTTTTTATATCTAGTTCTAAGGTTTCATTTCCTCTTTGCAGTTTTAATTTTACTGTTGTTCCAGCTTCTCCTTTTATTTTTGTGCTTATTGTATTCATATCATTTGCAGTGCATTCTTGCCCATCAACTGCTAAAATTAAATCTCCTGCTTGAACTCCTGCTTTTTCAGCTGGGCTATTTTTTATTGGAGCTACTATCATTATTTTATCAGATTTTTTATCTTGTATCATATATATTCCTATACCAACAAAATTTCCTTTGGTATCTTCCATATATTCTTGCATTTCTTCCTTAGATATATATTCAGTATATTTATCTCCTACTCCTTCAATATATCCTTTTATTGCTCCTTCTTTTAAATCTTCTTCATTTATTTCACCTAAATAATATTTATCAAGTATCGCTTTATATGTATCTAGTGAATTTGCTATATCTTTGCTTTCGCTAGATGCTGAAAGTAATAAATGTTTATTTAAATTATCTCCTTTAACAAAATATTGATACAATCCTATTGAGGTTATCATAAAAGTTATAAAAGCTACTAATACTATTAACATTATAATTTTATATACTTTATATCTCTTCTTTTCTTCCATTATACTCTTTTCAACATTATATAAATAATATTGTACTCCTTTTTATTATTTAGGTTTTTATAAGAAGGTTAAGCCTATAAACCTCTTTTTTAAATTCTGATATATCTTGCAATATAATAAAGACACCGTTTTTGATTTTTGGAAAATATGAATAGTGCAAAAACCGTGTCTTTGGTAAAATATCATATATTTAATATTATTTATCTTTTAAATTTATATTCATATTGTTTTTAAATATATATTATAAGCTATTTTTAATATTTTTTTATTATATAAAATTCATATTAAAAATATTTATTTGGGTCTACTCTTGAATCATCACCATATTTTTTAGCACTATAACTGTAACTATAATCTGGCCTTCTTACTTCAAAGTGTAAATGTGGTCCTCCTGAGTTTCCCGAATTTCCGCTTTTCATTATTGTTTGACCTTGTGATACTATTTGTCCTACTGATACACTAACAGAACCAGGTGTTCCGTGAGCATACCAAGTTTGTAGCCCATTTGCATGTTGTATTACAATATGTGTTCCATAACTGCTTGTTAAGTTTTTTACTGACATTACTACTCCAGCAGCTGCTGCATATACTGGTGTTCCACTATTTACACCATAATCTATTGCTCCGTGGAATTTACCACTTGATGGATAATATCCATTTGCTGTAATTGTTCCTCCTTTTACAGGTCTTATGAAATATCCTGAACCAGATGATGAGCTACCACCACTACTTCCACTTCCTGTTGAGCCTCCACCTGATGGTTTATTACTAGATGTTCCTCCATTTGAAGGTTTGTTATTTGAAGAACTTCCACCACCAGTTGAAGGCTTTTTATTTTCTTCTTGTTTCTTCAATTCTTCTAATTGTTTTTGATATTTAGCTTGTGCTACTTTTATATCATTAAGTATTTTTTGATTATCCCTTGTTAATTGGTCTATTTCCTCTTGTATATCTTGTTCTTCTTTTGATAATTGTGCTACATATTTACTTTTTTCGTTTTTGGCTGTTTGTAACTGAACAGACATACTCTCTTTTTTTGATTTCGAATCTGATAATTCTTTTTTACTTGTTTCTAATGTTTCTTTTGCTGTTTTTATTTCTTCTTCTTCTTTTTTTATTTTTTCCATTAATTCTAAATCATTTTTAGCTATTTCTGATACATAATAATATGTAGATATGAAGTCTGTTAAACTTTCAGATGAAAGCAAAACATCTAAATATGAGGTTTCTCCTGCTTCATATGTTGCTACTAATCTTTTTTCTAATAACTCTTTTTCTTTTTTATAATCTTCTTGTTTTTGTGTTATTTTATTTTGAGAGTCTTCAATTTGTGTATTTAAATTTGTGATTTTTAAATCTAAATCTCCAATTTGGCTTTCATAGTCCGAAATTTGATTATTTAAGTTATCTACTTGCTTTTGTGTTTCATTTTTTTCTTGAGAAACTTGTTGTTTTTGTTGTTTTGCTTCATCAATTTTTTCTGAATTATCTGATTGCTTATTTTGTAAATCTTTTATTTCGTCTGCTAATACTATTCCATTAAACTGAAATAAAAGCGTTATTACAATTACCCCTCCTATTATTTTTCCAAATAATCTTTTCATAAGTTCCTCCTAATAAATTTATCTATTTTAAGTATGGTGCTGGATTAACTGGTACTCCATTTACCCTTACTTCAAAATGTAAATGATATCCTGTTGAATTCCCTGTTGTTCCTACACTCATTATTTGTTGCCCTTGGCTTACCTTTTGTCCTTCACTTACTCGTCTTGAACCTGGTGCACCATGTGCATATAATGTCATTGTTCCATCATGATGGTTTATTACTATGTATTCTCCATAACTTTTGTATGTTCCATTTGAATTTTTTAAAGCTGTTGATGTTACAACAGTTCCTGATTTTGCTGCCAAAATTGGTTTTCCTGATATTCCTGCTCCACTAAAATCTACTCCTGTGTGGTTTGCATATCCCATCCATCCACATGTTATTCCATAACCTACTATTGGTCTTATATATCCACTAGCACTAGGATTATTTGCAATATTATTATTTGAGTTTCCAGCACTTGCTGCTGCTTCTGCTTCTTTTTTAGCAATTGCTGCTAATTGTGCTTGTATATCTCTTTTATCTCTTTCAAATTGTTCTAATTGTTCTTGTGTATTTTTCTCATCTTCACTTAATTTTGATACATAAGAATCTTTTTGGCTTTTAGCTTGTTTTAATTGAGTTGCTTTTGACTGTTTTGCTACTTTGGAATTATTTAGTTCACTTTTACTATTTTCTAATGTAGTTTTTGCTTTTGCAATTTCTTCTTCTTCTTTCTTGATTTTTTCCATTAATTCTTTATCATTTCTTGTTAGTTCTGTAACCAAATAATAATTTGATATTAAATCAGTTAAACTTTTTGAAGATAATAAAACATCTAAATATGAAGTTTCTCCTGCTTCATATGTTGCTACTAATCTTTTTTCTAATAACTCTTTTTCTTTTTTATAATCTTCTTGTTTTTGATTTAATTTATTTTCTGCATCTTTTATATCATTATTTAATTTAGAAATTTGATTATCAAGTTGGTCTATTTCATTTTGATATGAAGAAATTTCAGACATTAAATTTTCTACTTGTTTTAAAGTTTCAGATTTTTCTGCTTGAATTCCTTCTAATTCTTCCTTAGCTTCTTCAATTTTTTTGTCTGTATTGCTACTATTTTCTTTCAATTCTGATTTTGATGCTGCAAAAACATTTAATTGTGCAAATATTATTATAATTGTTAGTACCCCTAGTATTTTTAAAGATATTTTTTTCATATGATTTTCATGTATAATATATTTCTATATTATACTCTCCTTTCTTACTTCATTTATTTTAACTTTTCTTAGGTTTACTTATTTGTTAGTCAAAAGCTTTATAATTATATTTTGATATTTTAGATTTCTTAAATGTTATATTTTGTTTAATTTTTTAATTTGCTGTGTTTTCTACATTTCCATTTTCGTCTTTACTTTCATTCTGGGTTTCATTTTTGTTTTCACCTAACTCTTCATCTTTTCCTTCTTCTTTATCAGGAGAACTTGGTATAACACCATTTGTAATATACTCTATTGGATTTGTAACTACACCATTAATTCTCACTTCAAAGTGTGCATGTGGACCTGTTGAATATCCTGTTGAACCTACTTTTAATATTGGGTCATTTCTTTTTACAGTTTGTCCAACTGTAACCAAAATTTCTGAACCATGTGCATATAATGTTGATATTCCTCCTCCATGGTCTATTATTACCATATTTCCATATGCTGTGTTAAAACCAGCCTTCGTAACTATTCCATCATTTGCTGCCACAAAATTTGCTCCCATTGGTGCACTTATATCTACACCTGTATGTAATTTATATTGTCCTGTTATAGGATGTACTCTCATACCATAGTTTGATGATATTTTTGTATATCCTGGTACTGGCCATGCTAGAACTCCGCCTATATATTCAGTGTCTAATCCTTGTTTAGCAAGTTCTAAAATTTGTTTATTTATTTCGTTATATTGTGATGTTATTTCATCAATTTGAGCTTGTTTAGCTTTTTCCTCATCTGATAATTTTGCTATATAATTTTCTCTTAAAGTCTTTGTATTCTGTAAAATTATTGATGTTCTACTTTGATTTTGTAATGCAATTTTCAACTTTTCTTGTTTTTTTTCAAGTTTCTGTTTTGATAAATCTATGTATTTCTTTTTTTGGCTAACTTCATCTAACAATTCCTTGTCTAATGCTGTTATTTGTGTTATTAAGTAATAATTTGATAAAAACTCTGAAACATCTTTTGATTTTAATAATACATCTAAGTATTTAGTTTCTCCTGCTTCATATATCGATACTAATCTTTTTTCCATTATGTTTTTTTGTCTTTCATATTTTTCTTCTTCAACTTCAAGTTTTGATTTAATATCATTTATATCAGCTTCCAAAGTTGCTATGTCACTATTTAGTTTATCTACTTCCTCTTCTGATTTTTGTATTCTTTCATCTAATTTCTCAATTTGTTGTAAATTTTCTGACAATTGACTTTGTACTTCATTTAATTGTTCATTAGATTCTTCTAACTGATTTTGCAAATCTTGTTGCTGTGTTTGTAAATTTTCTAAATCATCTGCATATATATATGTTGCATATCCACAAATAATCATAAAGGCTAAAACAATACATAAAATTTTACGCATGTCCTATTACTCCTTACACTTTTAAATATTTTCTCATAGAAATTATACTTCCTAATGCTCCTATTCCTATACCTAATAGCATATAAACAACTATTATAGAATTAAACATATCTCCAAAGCTTACTAAACTTACTCCCATAATTTTCATAAATGATGCATTTACCATTTGTTCAGCTATAAAGTTATATGCTACTCCAACTAATAAAATTGAAATCAAACTAGATATTATTCCAATTATCATACCTTCTACAATAAATGGCCATCTTATAAATCCATTTGTTGCTCCAACATATTTCATTATAGAAATTTCTTTTCTTCTTGCATGAACTGTTAACTTGATTGTATTTGATATTATAAATACTGAAATTATTATTAATAATATCAAAATTACTCCTGTAACAATTTTTATTCCGTTTGATAAATCAATTAATGTTGAAACAGTTTGATTTGAACTTGCTATTTTCTTTACATTGTCTAATTTCATAATTTCATCTTGAACTTGTTGATTCAAGTTTAAATCTGTTAATGTAACTACATATGAAGCAGTAAATATATTATTTTCTCCTTCATATCCTTCTAACAAACTTTCATTTTCTTCTCCCAAATTTTCTTTCATTTGGTTCAAAGCATCTTCTTTTGATTTAAATTGAGTTTTATTTACTCCTTCTATTTTAGATATTTGTTCTCCTAATGCTTTTACTTGTTCATCTGTTGCTTCATCTTTTGCAAATACTTGTATTCCTTGTGAATCTTCTACATTTTTTACAAAATGATTAATATTTTCTCCTAAGATTAAAAATACTCCAAAAATAATCATAGTAGCACACATTATCATAAGTGATGCTCCAGTTGATTTCTTATTTTTAAAAACATTACTAAATCCTTCTCCAATTAAATAACCAAATATATTATATCTCACAATCATACCCACCTTTTTTATCGTCTCTTATTATTTCACCTTTTCTAATATGAATTACTCTTTTTTTCATTTTATCAACAATATCCTTAGCATGTGTTGCAACTACAACAGTTGTTCCTCTCATATTTATGTCATTTAGTAATGTCATTATATCCCAAGCAGTATCAGGGTCTAAGTTTCCAGTTGGCTCGTCTGCAATTAGCATTGATGGATTATTTACTAATGCTCTTGCTAAAGCTACCCTTTGTTGCTCTCCTCCTGATAACTCATTTGGATACATTTTTGCTTTTCCACTTAATCCTACTAATGAAAGTACCATTGGCACTTGTCTTCTTATATGTCTTGGTGTTGCTCTTACTATATACATTGCATAAGCAACATTGTCATATACTGTTTTATCTGGTAAAAGTCTAAAATCCTGAAAAACAACTCCCATACTTCTTCTTAAATATGGAATTCTATTTGGTTTCAAAAAAGTTGTATCTTTCCCATTTATTATTATATTTCCTGATGTTGGTTCCTCTTCTTTTAATATTAATTTTATTAATGTAGATTTTCCACTACCTGATGAACCAACTAAAAATGCAAATTCACCTTTATCTATCCTAAAATTAGCTCCTTTTACAGCTTTAGTTCCTGTATCATATGTTTTTACTACATTTCTAAATTCAATCATCTTTCGCTCTCCTTATACTTTTTCGTACACTATATCTATTCTACATAATCATAACAATAAAGTACAAAATTTGCAATAGTTTTTAGCTAAAAAATATTAGAAAATATTGGATTTTGGAACATTTTGTTATTACTTAAAGTTACTAATAAATTACTATTGAAATACTGTCTAGATAGCTAAAAAAACGACATCAAATATTATTAAATTAATCTAATTTTAATCATTACTATATAATATTATTTATTGTAGAGTAGCTAGAAATGGTTGATAATTATGATTTTTTTGATTTTTTGACGTTCGCATGAAATGAAGATTAGAATTGGTTAGGTTTTCGAATGAGGAATGCTCACGGTACTTGAAGTATGAAAGGGTCTGAGTGAGAGAGGCTCATGAGAAAACCTTACCAATTCTTTCTGAATGCAATAAGTAGTCAAAAAATCAAAAAAATCATAATTATCAACCATTTCTAGCGGCTAATTTATTACTAACTTTCAACTCATATCAAAATTAGTATTAATTAGAAAACTCCTCAACTATATCATTTGAAGTTATCTTAAAATATCTCATTAACTCAATAGCATCACCTGATTTTCCAAACTCATCTTTTATTCCCATTCTCACTAATTTCTTAGGATAATTATCTGTCAATACTTCTGATATAGCAGAACCTAGTCCTCCAATTATACTATGGTCTTCTATTGAAATTAATTTGCTAGTTTCTTTTGCACATTTAACCACTAATTCTTTATCTATTGGTTTTATTGTATGCATATCTACAACCCTAATATTAATACCTATTTTTTCTAATTCTTCTTTTGCTTTTATGGCCTCTATAACTGTAACTCCTGTTGCAAAAACTGTTCCATCTTTTCCTTCACCTATTTGAATTCCTTTTCCTATTTCAAAATGTTGATTTTTATCATAAATTACTGGTGTTGCTAATCTTCCTAATCTTAAGTATACAGGCCCTTCTATTTTAGATATTTCCTCAACTGCCCATTTAGTTTCTGTATCATCTGATGTTGAGATAACTGTCATATTAGGTAAAGTTCTCATTAAAGAGATATCTTCTATCATTTGATGTGTTGCTCCATCTTCTCCTACTGTTATACCACTATGTGTTGCACATATTTTTACATTTAGCTTTGGATAACATACACTAGCACGAATTTGGTCATATGCTCTTCCTGCTGCAAATGCTGCAAATGTACTAGCATATGCTATTTTTCCACAAGTTGCTAACCCTGCTGCTGTTCCTATCATATTACTTTCTGCTATTCCCATATTAAAAAATCTTTCCGGAAATTTTTTAGCAAAAATATCAGTTTTAGTCGCACATGATAAATCTGCATCTAATACTACTACATCTTGATTTTTTTCTCCTAAATTTTCTAAAGCTTCTCCATAACTTTGTCTAGTTGCTTTTTTTTCTTTATTTTCTAACATAATTTCACCTTGCACAATATATTGATTTGTTAAATTTATATATTATGCTTTCCTTTCTTCTTTATATATAAATAGTAATTGCATCTTTATTTTGATTTCCTAGCATTTTGTGAACAATAACAATATTATAATAAAAATTTTTTATTCATAATCATTATTTATTTAATTTTATAACAATGTTGAACCTATTAATCCAGCATCATTTCCAAGGATTGCTGTTTGTATTATTATTTCTTTTCTTTGATTAAATAATAAGCTATTATTTAATATTTTTTCTTTTAATCTGTTCATAAATATTTCTTCATAAAATACAAAACTTCCACCTATTACTACTGCTTCTGGCTCAAATATATTGATTAAATTTGAAATTCCTATACTTAAATTATCTATATACTCTTCAATAACCTTATTTATTTTATTAAAATTTTCACTTCCTTGAGGATTTCTTCTTATTATATCTAATAAATCTTTTCCGCTAGTTTTTTCGTCCAAATTTAATACATTTCTTAAATTATCTTTTAAAGCTTTCATTGATGCATACTTCTCAAAACATCCTTTTTTTCCACAATTACATTGTAAACCATTTTTTTGAATTATCATATGTCCAAACTCACAGCCTGGTAATTCTCCTACTTCTAATAATTTATTATTTATAATTATTGCTCCACCAATTCCTGTTCCCAAAGTCAAGAAAATACCACTATTATATTCCCTTAATGCTCCATATATATTTTCTGCTATTGCTGCACATTTAGTATCATTCTTTATTTTAATTGGAATATTAATATTTTCTTTTAATTTGTCTAATAATGGATAATTCTTAAGCTCTAAATTTACAGATTTTAAAATCACCCCATTTTCTATTGTCCCTGGTACTGCTATTCCAATTGATGTGATTTTATATTTTTCTTGTAACATTTTTGTTTTCTCAATTATGTATTCTTCTATTGTCTTTTTTATATTCTTTTTTTCTGTTTTTGTTATTCTTTTTTCAAATTTTTCTATAACTTTACCATTGTTATCTACTGCTCCTATTGCAATATGACTTCCGCCTAGGTCTACTCCTATTTTCATTTCAATCCTCTTTCTCTTTATAATTTTATACTATTATCTTATCTATTAATTTTTCCAAAATATTCAGTTTTTGTTTATCTTTTAAAATTTATAATACTTTGAAATAAAAGTCAATTTTTATAATAAGAAATTTTAAATGAGGTTAAGGAAAATCCCCTAACCTCTATTATACTGCATATGCGTCGAATAAGAAATTTCCCATGTATACTTGTATTACTGGTACTAATACTACTATAACGAAGAATATTAATACTACACCTACAATAGCATATACTACTTGTGGTAGTGTCTTCATTATTTTTTCCATAATATTATCTATATCTATTTGCATATATTCTACTAATTTTTCCATCATTTCTGTTAAATCTGTTTGCATTCCTATTTTCAACATTTCTGTAATCATTGGTTTTGCTAATCCTGATTTTTCAAATGGTTCTATCCAAGAACCTCCTGCTAATATATTACTTACAGATGTTTCTATTATTGATAACATCACTAAATTTTTCACAACATTTTTACTTACTTCTATTGATTCTTGAATTCTCATTCCATTTTTTAAGTTCAATAGCATAGCTTTTAAAAATCTAGAAAAATCTAACGCAAATATCAATTCTCCAAATATCGGCATTTTATATTTGAAATAATGAAAATTGTATTTTCCTTTTGGTGTATTTATATAGAAAACTATTGCTCCAACTATTCCTAATATCAAAAATGTTGGTATATACCAATATTCTATCAGCTTATTTACTACTCCTGAAAACCACATAGTTACTGGTGGCAATGTTGCATCACTACCTACTTGGTCAAAAACACCTTGTATTGCTGGTACTGCAACTAATGTTCCTACAAATAGCATTACTAATAATAAAGTAAATTGTATTATATTAGGTATCAAAATGGATTTTAATTTCTTATTTAATACTGCTGATTCATCTAAATAATTTACAGCTTGTTTTAAAGAATTTGTAAGTGAACCTGATAATTCTCCAACCTTTATCATATTTATATATATATATGGGAAAACATTTGAATAATATTCCATCGTAGTATACATATTATCTCCTGCTTCTACCCCTGCTAATATATCTTCTAATATTCCTTTTAAGGATACATTTTCTGTACTTTTTATTATAGTTGATAATGCATGTATATTGTTAAAATTAGCCTTTTTTAATAAATAGAAATTTTGTGTAAATATAACTAAATCTCTTGGAGTTATTTTTTCAGTTTGTGCTAAATACAAATTCATTTTTTCTTTTGTTGATAGTTGTTTTGGTTTCGCAGACCCCAAATTGGTTGTATTAACATTTTTCATTATGTCTTCTGTCTCGGTTATATTTTTCTTTTTCTTCACTTGAGTAGTTTGTATTGTATTAGCATATCGAACTTGTTCTACATCTATTGGTAGTAAATTATTGTTCTTTAATTTTTTTAATAATTCATTTCTACTAGGTGAGTCTACTTTGTTTTTTACTACAACCCCTGTTTTGGTCATTGCTTTATATATATAGGTTGGCATTTTTACCTCCTTCATCACTTATTGTTTACATTCTTGTATCTTTTCTTATTTTTAATTGCATAATTGTTCTATTTAAAATTTCAATATTCTTTTCTTCTATTTGAGCCTTAGCTTGTTCTAATGTTATTTTATCTTCTACAAATAGTTTTGCAAGAGAATTTATTAGGCCTATACTTCCCTTTTCTAAATTGCTTTGTATAGCGTCCTCTATTTCAGAAACACTTAATTTTTCTTTTCTTATTACCCCTGCTACTACATTATCAACTACCATTACCTCCGGAACTAAAACCAATTTATCATCTGTTCCTGGTAAAAGTCTTTGTGAAACAACTAATTTTAATAATGCTGATAATAAGTATTTTATTGTTCCTTGGTCTCTTACTTCATAAAAACTTATCATTCTGTCTATTGTTTCTGCACAAGATTTTGTATGTAAAGTTCCTATAACTAAATGTCCAGATTCTGCCATTTCTATTGCTGCTTCCATTGTAACTTTATCACGAATTTCTCCTATTACTAATATATCACAGTCTTCTCTTAATGAGTTTTGAACACCTTCACTGAAAGTTAATGCGTCTTTTCCTTTTCCAACTTCTTTTTGAACTATTAAAGATTTTTTTGAGTGATGTTTATATTCTACTGGATTTTCTAATGTTAATATCTTTTTATTTTGATTTTCATTTATATAGTCTATTAAAGAGTTTAATGTGGTACTCTTTCCTGAGTTAGTTTTTCCTGTTACCAGAATTAAGCCCTGAGGTTGATACGTCATTCTTCTAACAATATCAGGAACTCCCAATGATTCATATGGTGGTAATTCATTTTTTATAAGTCTTAATGTGCAAAGTGGCACATCATCTGATAACGAAATATTTACCCTTAAACGAATTTTTTTATATTCATATGATATATCTAATTTTCTTGTTTTTTGAAATATTTCATCTTCATTAATATTTCCTCTTACTAAATAATCATACATTTCATTCATGTCGTCTGTTGTTAACACTTTCATTTCTTCTATTGGTTCTAATTTTCTTCTTATCCTTAATATCGGTTTGTTACCACATATTAAATGTACGTCTGATGCATCTCTTTTTATTGCTTCATCTAAAATTTTATCCATGTTCATAATAATTTTTCCCCCTAAAAAGTTTATTATTAAAAGAATAATAATTTTTTGTTAAGTTCTTCTAGTGTTGTTTCACCTTTTATTACTTTTTTAAGTCCATCAACTACTAATGGTCTATAATTTTCTTCTAATGCTTTTTTTCTTATTTCCATACTAGAACCGCCACTTACTATTAATTCTTTTATTTCATCTGTAATATTTAGTATTTCAAAAACTCCTATTCTTCCTACATAACCTGCACCATTACAATAATCACACCCTATTGCATCATATGTCTTTTCTTTTGATAAGTCAATCTTATCTCCATATCTTGCAAATATTTTTTCTATAATCATTTTTTCTTCTTCTGTAAAATCTCTTTCTTTTTTACATTTTGGACAAATTCTTCTAACCAATCTTTGTGAAATTGCTGTTGCTAAAGTACTTGCTATATCATAATCAGATATTCCTATTTTTCTTAATCTATTTATAACTTCTATACTATCAATTGTGTGTATTGTTGATAAAACATAATGTCCAGTTTGTCCTGCTTGTATAGCTATTTCTGCTGTTTCTTTGTCACGAATTTCTCCAACTAGAATTATATCAGGGTCTTGTCTTAAAACTGTTCTCAATGCTCCTGCAAATGTTGATTTTTCATCTATTTCTATTTGATTTAATCCTGGTATACGAATTTCTACTGGGTCTTCAATTGTCGTAATATTTATTTCTGGTCTATTTAAGTAATCTATTATACTATATAAAGATGTTGTTTTTCCTTCTCCTGTTGGTGCTGCAACTATTGTTACGCTGTTCTTTTTATTAATACTTTTATCAAATTCTTCTTTTGCTCCATAAAATCCTAAATCAAATATACTTTTTATGTTGGCATTCTTTTTTAATAATCTTAAAACGAATTTTTCTCCATATACGTTTGGTTGAGATGAGGAACGAATATTATAATCTGGATAAGCTAAAATTCTTCCATCTTGTGACTCTTGTTTTTCTAAATGCATATTTGAAATTGCTTTTAGTCTATTTATTAACTGATTTTGTTTAGATTTATCTAATCTTGCAACAGTATATAATTCTCCGTCTATTCTATATCTTACTCTTACTTCATTATCCATTGGTTCTATATGAATGTCACTTGCTCTTTTTTCCATTCCTGTTTTTATTATACTGTCAACTACATTTACTATTGTCACTCCTTGGCTTGAAATTTCATTACTAGCTGTACCTTCTAGCGATTTTAATATTAAGTCAATTTCTTTTTCAAAAGTTATATATGGTTCCATTATAAGACCTTTATTTATACATAACAATCTAATAGTTTCCATATTTCTTTTGTTATTAGTATTTGGAAAACATACTTTAATTTTTCCATTATCAATTTCAAATGGTACAGCTCTATTCTTTTTTAGTACATCCAATGACAAATAATCTGTTATATTGATTTTTATTATATTTCTTGTTAATACAATTCCTTTTTCTCCAGTAATATTTCCTATTTCCTTTATTAGAACATTTGGATCACACGCATTTAATTCATATAAGCAATCTCCAATTTTTTTACTTGGATTCTCTTTTTGATATTCCAAAGCATTTTCTATATCTTTTTCAGTTACAATTCCTTTTTTTACAAGTTCAACACCTATTGGTTGTCTTCTTTTTAATTCCATAAAACTACCTTCTTTCGTATTCGTTTATTATATTATACTATATTTTTTTGAAGTTTTTATGTTTTTTTCTAAATTACATAAATTTACTATTTTTTCAAAGTATATGTTGTTGTTCGATTAAAATTTTCTGCTGAAATCCTAACACTAATCGTAGTTTTGCCATTATTATCCTGTTTTTGAAATTCACATTCTTCTATGTTTGTAGCTATTTTTGTATTTCCAATATATATACCTTTATTCTGTTTAATAAAAGTATATTGATTTCCACTAGAAAACAATATAAAAGATATTTCATTTTCTGTTCCTTGATTTTTTACTTGCATTTCAACAATAGTATTTCCTGCTTTATTTACTTCTTCTGTAAAATATGCATTAAATTTTGTGTATTGCTTGTTTATATCATTATTATTTGAAGAAATATCAACATTTTTATAGAAAAAACCAGTCAATATACCTATAATTGTAACTGCTAATAGCATCGCTATTATATATACAGTTGTTGATATTACTGTGACACCTCTTTCAGATTTCATATTAATTCTCCTTTGATAAGACTGTTGATAGTTCTACTTTTTTATCTTCTTTTCCACTTTTATATGATATTTCAACAGTTACTTTTTTTACTAAGCCTCTCTCTTTATCTTGTCCTTGATTTTCTTCTAAATCTGCATAGTCTATAACTTTTATTGTTTTGTAATATGGTGTATCATCTATATACCCACTTACTTGTTTGCTTTCTAAAGTTTCAAAATCTTCTGCTTTTAGCTTTTCTATTTCTGATATTGCATAATTAGTTGCTTGTGTTTTTCGTTCTATATCTTTTGAACTCTGGTTTATTCCATACATTAAGCTTGCAATTAAACCTATAAACATTGCTAATATTATAACTGATATTGTAATATCAATTCCTGTTGCACCTTTTTCACTTTTTAAATTCATTATACTTTTCCTTTCTTAGACAAGAAATTTATAATATGCTAATACAAAAATTAAATTTATTATATTAGCTATTCCTAAGTAAAAACCTATACTTATTTTTTGTGCTATATGTTCATCTTTCTTTCTATTTTTGTTTGCTAAGTTTTTTACTTTAGTTAATAAAATTGTAAATGCTATCGCTAAAGCTACTAATATAATTGTATTTATGGTAACATATTCGCCTGTGAATATGCACATAGTTAGTACTGTTAATAATATTCCATTTATGTAGCTATTTTTAACATATCGTTTTAATGTTATTGTATCTAATATTAATATCAATATATAGAATGTTAAATATATAATATATCTATATATACTAGCATGTTCTATTACACATAGATATACTATATACATTATAGATATTATAATTCCATATATAGTTACTGATTTTTCTATTCTTCTATATTCTTTATCAATTCCTGACATTAAAAATATAAAACACAAATAAAGTGCCATGAATGCACCTTCAGCAATTAGTATCAAGTTTAAACTTTCAACTCTTACATTCATTAAGTATGCAATTATTACAAAAGAAATACCTGATAGTAATTCTATAATAAAATATCTTGGTCTTATTTTTTCTTTGCAATATCTACATTTTGCTCCTAAAAATATATAACTAAAAACAGGAATCAAATCTAGAAATCCTAATTTATGATTACAATTTGGGCAATATGAATGTGTGTGTGTTATATCTTGTCTTTTTGGTATTCTATGAACTGCTAATGTATAGAAGCTTCCAAAAACTGTTCCCATTATGAATATTATTATATATAGTAATGTATCCATTCTTTCTCCTTTATAAATTTAGCCATACACACTTAGTGTGCGTATGGCTTTTATTTTTATTTTACTTTTTTGTATAAGTACATGTTGGTTCAGGCATTGTAAAACTGTTTCCACTTACAGTAACTGTAACTGAAATATTTGCTGTATCATCTTTTGTTGCTTTTTTATAATCATCTCCTGTATATTTTATTGTAACACTATCTGTTGATTTTGTAACTGCATATCCTGATTTTCCTTCAAAATCTTTAGTTAATACTTTTACTACATCGTCTAATTTAGCTTGTGCTGAATATCCACTGTCTTTTGCAGCTTCACTTTCTGCTGCTAATTTTGCAGCTTGAACTGCTAATTTCATTTCTTCTTTTACTCTACCTTCTATATTAGTGATTTTTGCATCATTTGCTTGTGTTAATATTCCGTTATCTCCTGTTAGCATAGCTATTGATACTCCTGCTAAAATTAATAATACTATGATTGTAACTACTAATGCTATTAAAGTAACACCTTTTTGATTTCTCATTATTATTTCCTCCTATTTATCTATTTTTTTATTATTTATTATAATTAAATAACTTTTTCAAGCTATTTACATAGTTTTATTTTCTAGTAAAGATTGGGTCAGCTATTTTGAATTCATTTCCAGTTATAGTTACACTTACTGTAATTTTTGCATTGTCATTTTTTGTTGCTTTTTTATAATCTTCGCCAGCATATTCTATTGTAATTGGACTAGCTGTTGCTGTAATTGTGTATCCATTTTTTAAGTCTTCCGCCAACACTTCTTTTACTTTTGCTAAATTACCATCTGCTGAATATCCACTATTTTTTGCTGTTTCACTTTCTGCTGCTAATTTTGCTGCTTGAATTGCTAAATCAATTTCTTCTTCTACTCTACCTTCTATATTAGTAATTTTCGCTTCATTTGCTTGTGTCAATACTCCGTTATCTCCTGTTAACATTGCTATTGATACTCCTGCTAAAATTAATAATACGATAATTGTAACTACTAATGCTATTAAAGTAACACCTTTTTGATTTTTCATCATAAAAAATTCCTCCCTTTCTTCTTTTGGATTTTAATATATATATTATCTTATGTTTTTGAAACATAATGTTAATAACTTAAATTATTTTGTACCTTTATCTGGCAAATATGTTCCGCCTGTTGTTGTATTTGAATTATTATTTCCTGAATTTGTATTACTTGAACTTCCATTTCCTACATTTTGTCCACTATTTCCTATATTTTCTTCTGATGTAGGAGCATTTCCGAATGGATTTTTCTTTCCAGCCACATATGTGTTAATTCTTTCATAATTTCGTAAGTCTGATGCATCTACACTATATGTTAAAATAACTTGTTCATCTTCTACATTTTCGCCTTTGCTAATTTCCTCTTGTATTTCACTAGGAGTTGTATAAGATACTTCCTCTGGAATTATTTTTCCTGTTGGTACATATTCATATAATATCAATCCAAGAACTAATATTATTGCTAAACATAGTAACAATATTAATATCATTTCTTTTATAACTTTTTTAGCCATAATTTTCTTCCTTTCTAAGAATTTATTTTGTAGTATTGGCTGTATTAGTTGTATTTGTCGTATTGCTTGTATTAGTTGTGTTAGTTGTATTTGTTGTATTTTTACCTGCTGTGTTTTCTGTAATTGTATAGTCTGTTGATGTCTGAGTAGTTTGTGATATTCCTTCTATTGGTATATCTTTACACACAAATGTTGCTTGTAAATCAGTTGTCGAAGTTCCTGCTTTCATTAAAAATTCTTCTATCTTAAATCCTAATTTTGAATCGTCTTCAATATCTCTAATAAATTCTGCTATATTTGCATATTCTCCATTTACTGTAAAGTTTAAATTATAGGTGTCTGGTGCACCTGAGCCATTTGTTATGTCCATTTTGATTACAACATCTTCACTTGTTGCATGTGTTCCTATTTTAGTCCACAAAAAATCAATATTATATTTTGTTAATTGACTTGCTACTTGACCATCTTCTGCTGAACTAACAGCTATCATATCTTCATAATTTGTCTTTTCTTCTTTTAATTTCTTCATACTTGTATTTAACTGGGTCATTTTATTGGGAAATTCTGTATCTGCCAATTTAGTGGCTTCTGTTATTTCTTTCTCTAAACTAGCATTTTTTTCCTGTATTTCTTTTATTCCTAATATTTCAAAACTTCCTAACTCTAAGCCCTTTACAACTGTAAAAATAGTTAAAATTAATACAAGTAAAATCAATACCGTTATCAATATTTTTTTCATAGTAAATCTCCTTCTATTTTTACTGAAACAACACTTCCACTTTTTTGTCCTGCTGTTGAAATTACATTTGTAAGATAACTACCTGTTTCTAACTTAGCTTTGAACATACCTAATTGCTCATATTTGTTTGATTGTGCATTTATAATTATATGTGTTCCAGTTGGATTTTGAATTTCAGTAATTTGCACTTCTTCAGGTATTATAGTCATGATTGAATTTAGTAAATTAGGTATTGCATCTCTTGTTTTAGCAACATCTGTAATTCTGTCATTTAAATTTTGTAAATTTTCTATCATCCTTGTATATTCATTAGTTTTAGATTGTATTTTTGAATTATCATTTTCTATTAGTGAAATTTGAGATTTAGTATTTGTTTGTGAAAATTTCGCTTGTTCTTGTTTTTTATCCATTTGGTTACTTATCATTACAGAAAAACCACTATATATGATAAATAATAATAATATTCCTACAGCTGTTCTTATTAATCTAAATTCTGTTTTATCTAGTTTCTCCTTCAAATCATTTTTTATAGAAATTTTTCCACTAAGTTTGCTATTTTTTGCTTTAGTTTTTGAAGTTCTATTTCCCCTTGTTTTGTCACCACCAACTTCTACTTTCAACCAATCTGGCATTTTCTCGTTAAAGCCTTGTTTTTTAAAGTTTATACCTTCAATTCCTTCTCCATCTCCATATAAAGCTAATGAAATTGCTGAGTTCACTTCTATATAATCTTTTATATTTATCTTATCTTCTGTTGAATTTAAAGCTACAGGTTTTAATATTTCGCAACTTGCTTCATTTAAATATTCTTGGAAATATAAGTCAATATTATTTATTAATGTAGCTGTTCCTGTAATATATACCTTATCTATTTCATATATAGTTTCATTTATTATTTTCTTAACTTTTCCTACAATATCATATAAAGTTGGCATTATATCTTCTAAATAATTTGTTTCTTCTTCTTTTAAATCTGTTGCTTCAGAAGTATAAATAGTAGTATTCTTACATATTTCATAAGATTTTGGATATGAATTTTCTTTTGCATTAATTTTTCTTAAAAAGTCTTTACTTCCTTCTTCAAAAACATTTATTGAATATATTCTTTCATCTACTATTGTTGTAATAGTTGTTTTTTCTTCTATATTTACTATCAAATAGTTTTCTTTTGGTTTTGTTTCTATCAAATTAGTTATTGACATAGATATTGGAACTATGTTGGTTAGCTTATATCCTGATAAAGATTGAATCTTTTTATTTAAATCAATTTTATTTGCTGCAACATGTATTACTTTTAGTTTTTCTTTATCATCAGGATAAGTTGTTACTGCATATCTAGTTTCATAAACATTTGGGTTTTCTCCTTTGTCACTACATGATAGTTCAAATTCTGTTGTTATTGCTTTATCTAAATCTTTTTTTGATAGTAAAGCAAACATATCAAAATAGCTATATACTTCCTCTGATAGATTTATACTTATTGGTGTTTTATAGCTATCAGTTTCTTCTATAATTTGATTAATTGCTTTATCTAAATCTTCATAAAAATTAATCCCAAAAGCTTCAACTTTTACTTTTTCATGTTCCTTTGATACTTTAGCATATTTAATTAAATTAGATTCTACATATAATCCTAAACAGCTTGACATTTTTTACTCCTTTTTTATTATTATTTTCTACATAAAAACAAAAAGAATACAGGAATTAATTTTTGTTTCTTCTTAATTTTTCTTCTTTTTCTATATCATTCTACTTTATTTTATCTTTTTTTGTCAAAAAGTCAATGGTTTTCATTCAAATGTCATATAAGTGTAACATTCCTGTAATATTTACATTTTTCGCAATTTACATATGAAAAATCCATCATTTTCATTACTTGGATAAATGTTTATATATTTATCTTTTTCTCCAAATATTACAATATTTTCATAATTCTTTTCATTTTCTTTACAAAATTCAAATTGTGAATTTTCTTTCAAAAATCCCTCAATTATATCTTCATTTTCTTCTTTTAATATACTACAAGTTGAATATACTAATTCTCCATTTTTCTTTAAATATTTTGAACAATTATCTAATATAGCTTTTTGTATTTTTGTAATTTCTTCTATATCTTCTTTTTTCCTTTTCCATTTTATATCTGGTTTCCTTTTTATAACTCCTAAGCCTAAGCAAGGTACATCTAATAATATTTTATCAAATTTTCCAACTAAATCTTGATTAAACTCTGTTGCATCTTGAGTTTTTGCTTGTATTATATTTATTCCTAATCTCTTAGCTACATTTTGTACTAATTTGACTCTATGTTCATGTATATCCCATGCTTCTATTTTCCCATTATTTTTCATTTTTTCTGCTATATATGTTGTCTTTCCTCCTGGGCTACTACAAGCATCTAAAATGTACTCATCTTCTCTTGGAGCTAGTACATCTACTATTAGACCCGCACCCTCATCTTGAACTGTAAAAAACCCTTCTTTAAATAAATCTATATTTTCTATATTTTTTACTTTCTTTAAAACAAAAAAATCTTCTAGACTTCCTTCTAAGTATTCAATTTTTCTTTCATCTAATTTTTCTTCTAGCTCTTTTTTATTTGTTTTTAACTTATTTATTCTTATTGTAGTATTTGGTTTTAAATTAGAATTTTTGCATATTTCTTCAACTTCTTTTATATCTTTTTGTTTTAATAGTTCTTCTATAATCCACATAGGCATTGATGTAATTTTAGATATTCTTTCTTTATCATCTTTTATTTCTTCTAATTCCTTATAATCATTTACAGATACTTTTCTTAATATTGCATTTACAAAATCAGAACTACTTTTATGTCCATATCTTTTAGCTAAATTTACACTTTCATTAACTGCTGCTGATTTTGGTATTTTATCCAAAAATATTATTTGATAAATTCCCATTCTTAATATATTTAAAATCCAAGCGGAAATCTTTTTTAATTTTATATTAGAATATTTTTTTATTATTTCATCCAAAGTCAACTTCCAAGTTATAGTTCCATAAACTAATTCAGAAATCAGACCTACATCTCTTTCATCAATATTTCTATTTTCTTTTAATACTTGATTTAGTGCAATATTTGAATATGCTTCTTCTTTTTCTATTTTATATAAAGCTTTTAAAGCTATTTCTCTTGCTTTATCTATCATTTCAAAACCTTCCTATTTGTTATATTTTTTGATTATTATATATTTTTTTTAAAATTTTTTCTACTCTTTTTGTATATTTTTTGTCATTTAGGCAAAAATATTCATGAAAGATTTGAAAGTATTAATTTTTTATGAAAGTAAATATCTTTTATTATTTTGTATACTTTTTATTAAATTAAGAAAGGATTGATTTTTTTATGGACATTAAAAAACATTTAATTATAACAGGTAATTCTACAGTATCTTGGAAAGATGCTATTGTTAAAGCTATTGCTGAAGCATCTAAAACAATTGATTATTTAACAGAAGTAAAAATTATAGAGCAAAGAGCTTCAATAAGTGGTGATAAAATTTCTGAATATTTTGTAGACTTAGATATTAGTTTTTCTATTGACTTAAATAGAAAAGATACTAATGATGCTTAATAAATTTGAAAGGTTGATAAATTATGGAAAATCCAATTGAAAGTAAAAAAACATATCAAGACTATGTAGATAAAAAATCGCCTAATTCCCCTATTTTAAAGAATTGTTTCAATGCTTTTTGGGTAGGTGGTTTAATATGTACTATTGGGCAAGTAATTCTTAATATATGTAAAGAGCGTGGACTAGATGTTCAAGCCTCAGGTACAATAGTTTCTATTATCTTAATTGGTTTATCTGCATTTTTAACAAGCTTGAATTTATTTAATAAAATAGGTAAATTTGCTGGTGCGGGTTCATTAGTTCCTATTACAGGTTTTGCAAACTCGATTGTTTCTCCTGCAATGGAATATAAATCCGAAGGTTATGTTATGGGTGTTGGTGGAAAAATGTTTACTGTTGCAGGACCAGTTCTTGTATTCGGTATTTCAACATCTATTCTTGTAGGAATTATATATTTAATCTTCAATGCTCAAACCATCACTTTTGTGTAAAATATTATAAGTCTTTATTATTAATAACAGCCTTAGATTATTTGTTTTTGATAAAGATTAAGTTTTATAAATTTTTTCTATTTTTATAAGTTTACTAAATTATTTATTATAGTAAACATTATTTAATTGCTTTATTAACTAATTAAAAAAATTATAAAATATTATATAAATATATTTGGGAGGTACTCTTGGAAAAGCTAGGAAAACAAACAATAAAATTCAATTCCCCACCAACTATTGTTGAATGTGCTTCTATTGTTGGTCCAAAAGAAGCTGATGGACCACTTGCAAAATTCTTTGATCAAACATTAGAAGATGAATTTTGGGGAGAAAAAACATGGGAAAAAGCTGAAAGTAAAATAATTAAAGAAACTGTAAATATGGTTATTTCTAAAGCTGGTATTTCCTCTTCTGATATTGACTGTATATTTGCAGGAGATTTATTAAATCAATGTATATCATCAAGTTTTGGGCTTAGAGAGTTAAATATTCCTTTTTTTGGTGTATTTGGTGCTTGTTCAACTTTTGTTGAATCTCTATGCTTAGGTTCTATTTGTGTGGAAGGATTTGCTAAAAATGTATTATGTGCAACTTCAAGTCACTTTTGTAGTGCTGAGAAGCAATTTCGTTTCCCACTAGAATTAGGAAATCAAAGGCCACCATCAAGTCAATGGACTGTTACAGGTTCAGGTAGTGCGATTTTAAGTCAAACAGGAAATGGTCCTTTTATTACTCATATAACACCTGGTAAAATTGTAGATATGGGAATAAAAGATGCAAATAATATGGGAGCAGCAATGGCTCCTAGTTTAGTAGATACTTTGATAACTCATTTTAAAGATACTGGAAGAAGTCCTAATTATTATGATGCAATAATTAGTGGAGATTTAGGCCACATTGGAAAAGAAATCGCGATTGATTTATGTAAAACACACGGTTACAATATAAAAAACAATTATAATGACTGTGGAGTATTAATTTTTGATAAAAATACTCAAGATACACATAGTGGTGGTAGTGGCTGTGCATGTTGTGGAACTGTATTTTCTGGTTATTTATTTAAACAATTAAAACAAAAAAATATAAAAAGATTACTTTTAATTGCTACTGGGGCATTAACTAACTCTACTACTAACCAGCAAGGTGAATCTATTCCAGGAATTGCACATGCCATCAGTATTGAACTAGATTTAACTTAGAATATAATAATAAAAATATTTAAAAGACTAATAGTTGATTTAAAGAACTTTGCTATTTTATAACTATTTTTCTTTTAATAAAAACGGAAAGGAATTAAATTTATTATGGCAAATATAAATTGGGCAAATGTTTTTAGTTTTATGCCTTTACTAAAATGTTTCATAGTAGGTGGTCTAATATGTGTTATTGGTCAAATTCTAATAGATAAAACTAAACTAACACCTGCAAAAATTCTAGTTGTTTTTGTTACCTTAGGTGCTATTTTAGGTGGTCTTGGAATATATCAATATTTAGTAGATTTTGCTGGAGCTGGTGCAACTATTCCTTTAACAGGTTTTGGATATAACTTAGCTAAAGGTGCTATTGAGGGTGTAAGAGAATACGGATTAGTTGGTGCCTTTACAGGTGGAATTAAAAATGCTGCCGGTGGGATTGCTGCTGCTATTTTCTTTGGCTATATTGCTTCACTAATTTCTAAACCTAAAATGAAAAAACAATAATAAATCTAAGGTCAGTCCGATTCGACATTGGACTGACCTTAATATTTTAATTTTCACATTTATTTATATAATTCCAAGAATCCTTGCACATTTCTTCTAATGTTTTCTCTGCTTGCCAATTCAATTCTTCTTTTGCTTTTGTTGGCTCAGCATAACAAGTTGCTATATCCCCAGCTCTTCTTGGAGCTATTTTATATGGTACATCTTTTCCTGTAGCTTTCACAAAAGCTTTTACCATATCTAAAACACTATATCCTGTTCCTGTTCCCAAGTTATATATATACAATCCTTGTTGCTCTTTATCTAATTTTTCTAATGCCTTTACATGTCCTTTAGCTAAATCAACTACATGTATATAATCTCTAACCCCTGTTCCATCTGGTGTATTATAGTCATCTCCAAATACTGATAATTCTTTTAATTGACCTGAAGCAACCCTAACAATATATGGCATTAAGTTATTTGGTATACCTTGAGGTTCTTCTCCAATTAACCCACTTTCATGTGCTCCTACTGGATTAAAATATCTTAATATACATATATCCCATGTATTATCAGAAGCATATATATCTTTTAATATTTGTTCAATAAATAACTTAGTTGTACCATATGGATTAGTTGTTCCTCCTGTTTTACAATCTTCTGTCAATGGTATTCTTTCTGGTTCTCCATATACTGTTGCTGAAGAACTGAAAATAAATTTCTTACATCCATATTTTCTCATAGTATCTAGTAATACTAATGCACCTGATATATTATTTTGATAATATTCTATTGGTTTTTGTACTGATTCTCCAACTGCTTTGTAACCTGCAAAATTTAATACTGCATCTATTTCATTTTCCTCAAAAACTTTTTCTAGTTTTTCTCTGTCTAAATAGTCCATTTCATAAAACTTAAATTCTTTTCCTGTTATTTCTCTTATTGCATCTAATACTTCTGGTTTACTATTAGAAAAATTATCTAATATTATAATTTCTTTTCCTTCATTTAATAATTCTACTGCAGTATGACTTCCTATAAATCCTGCTCCTCCTGGTAATAATATTGCCATAATACATTCCTCCTTAATACTTTTAGTATTTACAAAAATTACATATATATTTAAAGATATAATATTTTTTATTTTTACTATTTTCTTTTACTGCATAAATTCTTATTTTTATTAATTTTTACTTATTTTAGTTCCATCTTTTGTATCTTTTACTACATATCCTTTTTCTTGTAATAAATCTCTAATTCTGTCTGATTCTTCCCAATTTTTCTCTTTTCTTGCAATATTTCTTTCTTCAACTAATTTCAATATTTCTTCTGGAATTTGAATTTCATTTTTATCTTCTTTTTCAATTTCTATTCCTAATACTGTATCAAATTTTAGTAATAATTCTGCTATTTTTTGTGATTTCTTCTCATATCTTATAGCTGACCACACAAAACTCATTGCTAACGGAATATTCATGTCATCATTAATTGCTTCATGGAATCCATTTTCTATATTTGATAAGTTCTTAATATCTTCCTCATTTAACTCATCTTTACCTGCTCTATGTGTTTGATAACCCTTTCTTAGTCTTTCTAAAGATTTTGAAGTAGATTCCATTGCCTCCCAAGTAAAGTTTATTTTATTTCTATAACTTGCTGAATAACAAAATAATTTATATACAATTGGGTCATATCCTCTTTCTTTTATGTCTTTTATTAGATAAACATTACCTAAACTTTTTGACATTTTCCCACCATTAATTAATAGATATTCTCCATGTAACCAATAATTTGCTGGTATTTTGCCACAAGCTCCTTTACTTTGAGCTATTTCATTTTCATGATGAGTTGGTATTAAATCTATTCCTCCTGTATGAATATCAAATTGTTCTCCAAGATATTTTCTTCCCATTGCTGAACATTCAATATGCCATCCTGGGTAGCTTGGTCCCCAAGGGCTATCCCACTTCATCAAATGATTTTCTGGTGCTTTTATCCATAATGCAAAATCATATGGATTTCTTTTTTCTAAATCCACATCTACCCTTGCTCCTGCTTTTTGTTCCTCTACATTATGATTTGATAATATTGGATATTTATCTAATTTCGAAACATCAAAATATATTGCTGTTGATGTTTCATAAGCATAACCATTTTCTACTAATTTTTTGACATATTCTAACATCTCTTGAATATGGTCTGTTGCTTTGCATATAATTTCTGGTGTTTCTATGTTTAAAGCTTTTAAATCTTCAAAAAACAATTTTGTATAATGTTCTGCTATTTCTAACGGTGTCTTCTTTTCTTCTCTTGCTGATTTAAGCATTTTGTCTTCACCTTCATCACCATCAGAAACTAAATGTCCAACATCTGTTATATTCATTACATGCTTAATTTTATAATTATTATATTTTAATACTCTTCTTAAAACATCTTGAAATATATTTGTTCTCATGTTTCCTATTGTTGCATCTTTATATACTGTTGGTCCACATGAATAAATTTTCACTTCTTCCTTATCTCTTGGAACAAATTTCTCTTTTTTTCTTGTTAAAGTATTGTATAAGTATATATCCATAACTCCCTCCTTTTATTATGTTTTAAATTAAGAGGTAGTCTTTGCTTCTGACTTCCTCTTAATTTACATTTTATTACTTCTTTACTTTTCTTATTATATAGAAATTTGTCTTTTATTTTGACCTAATATAAGATTTTTTCGTATACAACAAGTAAAAGTATTCTTATTTTTTGCTTGTATTTTCTTTTGAAGTCGAGTTTCCAGATGTATTTGTACTATTTCCTTTTGAAGTATTTGTATTTGTGCTATTACTTGTATTTGTCTTGTTTGTTGTGTTTGTTTTATTTGTTTCTGGTGGCTTTGTTGTATTTTTGTCTGGTTTATTTTCTGGTGGTTTTGCTTCTTCTTTTGGTTTTGTATGAATAGTACAAACATCATTAACTTTATCTTTTGAATTATTTTTTGGATTAACTGGTTTCCATAAATTCAATTGTTCTTTTGGCAATACTGCACCATAGTAATTTACTTTTGTTGCGCAATATTGTGAACAATATTGTGTCGCTACTTTTCCTGATTCTGTGCATAAAGTTTGACTTCCATGACCTTGACATTTTTCTGGAATATTATCTTGTGTAAATATTTCTTTATAAGTACTTGTGCATCCTGTTGTTGCTAGACATCCTGTTGTTTTACATACAGTTTGTTCTACTATTCCTGCTGGTTTTACAAATGATGCTTTTTCTAATCCTTTATGAATATTTGTCATTACTGCATCCCAAATTGCTCCTGCTGGGTTCATTGTTCCATTAGCATATCTAACAGTTTCATTTCTATCATATCCATACCAACATGCTGCTGCATAATATGGTGTGAAACCACAAAGCCATCTATCATAATCATCATCTGTTGTTCCAGTTTTTGCTGCAACATCTATTCCTGAAATTGCACAATATGTAGCAGTTCCTCCTGATTTTACTGGTTCTTGCATTATTGATTTTGTTATATATGCATTTTGTTCTGATATAACTCTTGTTTGTTCTTGTTTTGGTGTTAAAACTACATTTCCATTAGAATCTTCTACTTTTGTATAAAATGTTGGTGTTATATATACTCCGTCATTTGCTATACTTGCATATGCTGCTGCCATTTCTAGTGGTGTTGCACCATTTCTTGTTCCTCCTAGTGCTAATGTTATATCATTATCTTCTCCTGCTTTTATTGAATGTATTCCCATTTTGTTTAGATATTCTATTGATTTTTCTGGTGTTAATTGTCTCATTATTTTAACTGATGGTATATTTAAAGATCTAGCTATAAAATATCTTATATTTACTGGTTCATTACTAAATTTACCATTTTGATTTTTAGGAGTATAGTTTCCTCCAAAGTTTGTTTCTTCATCCATATATGCTGTTGCCGCTGTTATTGTTTTTTCTTGTAATCCTGGAGCAACTACTGCTAATGGTTTAATAGATGATCCTGTTTGTCTAACACTTTGTGTAGCTCTATTTAATCCTCTAGCTTCTTTCTTTTCTCCTAATCCTCCAACAGTTCCTACTACATTTCCTGTTTTATAGTCTATTACAACCATTGCTGATTGAGAATGTTCATTTAATTTATTACCCTCTTTATCTTTTGCAATTCCATTTACTATATATTTATTATTTGCAAATTCTTGCTCCATTTGTGTTTGTATATTTGTATCTACTGTTGAATGTATAGTTAGCCCACTACTATAAACATAATTTTCTGCTAATTGTTGTGATATTCCCTTTTCTTCCATAACTTGTTTAACTACTTGGTCTATTACAGCTTCTGTATGATATGAATAAGATGAGCTTGTTGCAATACTTCCTTTGCTAAATCCTAATCCTGCATCTACTTCTGCTATTGCTGCTTGATATTCTTCTTGAGTTTTTATATATCCTAATTCATTCATTTTGTTTAATGCTACTTTTGTTTGTTTCTTTATTAACTCCATATTATCTTTTGTTGGAGCAAATGGATTATATCTATTAGGTGAACTATTTATTCCTGCCATATATGCACATTGAGCTAAACTTAAATCTTTTGCACTCTTATTAAAATAATATTCTGCACCTAGTTCAACCCCATGTAAATTTCCTTCTCCTCCAACATATAAAATATTCAAGTATAATTCTAAAATTTGGTCTTTTGAAATCATTCGTTCAACTTGACAAGCTTTGGCCCATTCTTTTACCTTTCTCATAATACCTGCCAAACCACTTCTTTCGTCATCTTTTGTTATATTCTTTACTAATTGTTGAGTAATTGTACTTCCTCCATAAGAGCTATCTCCTAGTAAAGTCTTTATTATTGCTCCTGCCGTTCTTTTTATATCAACACCATGATGCTTATAAAATCTTTCATCTTCCATTGCTACATAGGCTTTAGGTAAATATTCTGCCATATCATTTAGTGAAATGATTTTTCTTTTTTCATCTCCACTTAAGTTTGCTATTACGCCTCCATTTTTATCTACAATTACAGTATTTGCAGCACCTATTTTAAGTTCTTCTTTTGTAATTTCAAAGTCATCACCAAAAAGTCCGAAGAAAACACCTGCAACTACTCCTGCTCCTATTACACATAGAAGTAAAATTATTAATATCATAATTCTTATAAACATCATCAATTTAGGATGTCTACTTGAAAATTTTCCTTCTTTATTTTTCTTACTTTTCTTTTTATTTTTCTCATTTTTACTTGTAGGCTTATTTTTTGCATTACTAACTTTTCTTTTTTTGTTATTCTTTGAGTTTTGTACTTTATAAGGTCCACTTTTATTCTCTCTATTATTCTTCTTATTACTACTATCTGTTGGCATTTTACAACCTCCTTGCCAAAATATTGATGTTTACATTATATTATACTTTTAAAAAAAAGAAAAGCATTTATAAAAAAATTTGTAATATTAAATCAAATTATTTGTTCCAATCAGTTTCTCTATTACTACTCCATCTATTTTTAGCTTTTTTAAAATTTCTTCTACTGGTTGATTTTTGTATAAAATCCCTTCATACAGCTCTTTTTTGAAATAATTTTCAAAATCTAAAAAATTAAAATCACTACAATTTTTGACATTAATTTCGTAATCATTAATGCAAATTCCATTATATCTTTTTTTCTTGATTTTAACATTATTTTGAAAGTTAACTATTATTGCTTCATCATAAATATTATATTTATTCACTAATTCAGATGGAAAATCTAAATTTAATATTATTTTAGATTTTAAAACTCCTTTTCGTTTATTATTTCCTACATTTATAACTATTCCTATATCCTTATATTTTTCTTCAAGGTTTTTAAATTTTTCTAAATGATTTGTTATTATATTTACTTTCTTAAAATTTGTTATTATCTTTTTAATATTATATAAGTCTCTTTCTGTAATATCGTTTATCATTATACTTATTTGTGTTTCTTCTTTATCTAAATTCTCTTTCATAATTATGTATTCTAGAACATCATATAATAATATTTTAAAAAACCATTTTCCATCTACTATATCGTAATTATATGAATATAAGTAATTTATATAGCCATTTTTTTTATGTATATTTTTACTTAAAATTATTTTTTTAGAAGCTGTCTTATCTAAAATATTTTTTGTTTTTTTTGCTAATATTTCGTCTGTTTTTATGTTGTCTTCCTTTTTGTTTGGTAAAATAATTCTATTATTTTTTAATTTCACAATGTTGAACCATTCTTCTATTTTGCTTGGCTTGTCAGCTTGTTCTATATAATACATAAAAATCACCTCATATATCTTAATTAAATATATGTTGGTGATTTTGTTTTATTCATTTTATTTTAGCTGTTTTACTTTATATTAACTTTTGCTTATGTTGACTTAATTGTGAAAATGCACTACAATTAAAATATCTATTAATATTTTATTACTAAATATTCAATGTCTTAAATTTCTATTATTTAAGGAAGTGTGTTTATGAAAAATATAAATCAATTTTATGAAAAATCAAAAAAATTTAATAAACCTTCTGGTCTTTTATGTGGATTCTTTAATATGAAACTTGATAGAGAACTAACTGAAAAAATTGCAATAGAATTAGGCTCTGGTGTTGGAAATGATGCCAAATTCTTAATAGATAACGGATTTAGTATAACTTGTATAGATAAGGAAGCAAAATCCAAAGAAGCTATAATAAGTAAAATAGGCATGAATGAAAATTTAAAATTTCTATTACAAGATTTTGAGAATTTAAAACTACATAAAGCAAGTTTAATATATTCATGTTTTAGTTTGCATTTTTGCAATCCAAATAAATTTGATGTGTTAATGAATGAAATAACTAAAAATATTATACCTAATGGATTTTTTGTTCGGAAATTTTCTTGGAATTGAAGATGAATGGAATAAATCAAAAACTATGACTTTTCTGACTAAGGAAAAACTTTTAGATTATTTTAAGAATTTTGAAATTGTATATTATGCTGAAAAAAAATATATTAAGGATAGTTCAACAGAAAAAGATAAACATTGGCATGTATTTGAAATTTATGCTAAGAAAAAATAAACTTAATTTATAAAAGCACATAGTAATACTGAGTATCACTATGCGCTTTATATTTTTATTATGCTAATTAAATTATTATATCTCTCTTTAATAACTTATTTTTCACAATCCCAATCCCAATAAAGTTCTCTTTACTATAAATTCTATAAATTCCATCTATATTAGAATCAGATAATTGTACCCCATTTAAAAATAGTTCTAATTTTCTTTTATCAAGTTCAATTTTATCTAAATTTTTAAATAATCCTTCTACTGTAATAATTTTATCTTTTACTATTTCCTTATTATTTTCTAATTCTTCTATTGATATAGCTTGTTTTATATTAAATTCTCCAACCTGAATTCTTTCTAATCCTATCATATACCCTACTGTATCAAGTTTTTCTGAAATATCTTCACACAAACTTCTAATATATGTACCTTTTGAACATTTTACACAAAATTCAATTTGTTTATTTTCTTCATTAATTGTTAGTAATTTTATATCATATATTTCTATTTGTCTTGGTTTTATCTCTATTTTTTCGCCTTTTCTAGCATATTCATATAATTTTTTTCCATTTACTTTTATTGCTGAATACATTGGTGGAATTTGCTCTTGTTTTCCAATAAAATCATTTAATGTTTTTTCAACTGCATTTTGAGATAGCTTTTCTTCTTTTACTTCCTTTTGTTCTATTATATTTCCTTCACTATCTGCTGTATCAGTTTTAATTCCTAGTTGTAATTTAACATTATAAATTTTATCATGATTTATTAAATATTTAGAACATAATGTTCCTTTTCCTATAAGTAGTGGTAATACTCCTGTTGCCATTGGGTCTAAAGTTCCAGTATGCCCTACTTTCATTCCTGTTATTTTTTTTACTTTGTATACAATATCATGTGATGTATAGTTTAATGGCTTATTTACTATTAATATTCCGTTCATAATTTTCCTTTTCTATTTTCATTAAAAATTTTTTATTGAGTAAAAAAAATGAATTTTCCCATTCAATAAAAATCTATAATCGCTATTGCCTTTGATATTTACTTCTTATTATTTTTTATTTAAATGTTTTTCTACTTCTTTAAGGACTTTTTCTTTAACCTCTTCTCTAGTTCCTTGAATTAATGCTCCAGCTGCTTTTTGGTGACCTCCACCACCAAACATATAGCAAACATCAGAAACATTAACTTTAGAATTAATACTTGCTCTTAAAGATACTTTATAAGCATTTCTTTCGTTGTTTTCTCTTATAAATATAGAAACTTCTACTCCTTCTACTCCTCTTCCTATTTCTACAATTCCTTCATGGTCTCCTATCTGTGCATTTACATCTTTCATATCATCTTCTGTTATATATGTAAATGCAACTTTTCCATCTTGTAAAAACTCTAATCTATCAATTGCTCTTTTTGATAATTCAAAATTTGCTCTTGTTTTTGTTTCTAGTACTTTTGTATATATTTGAGATACATTTACCCCTTTACTTATTAACTCTGCTGTGAATTCAAAGGTTTCAGCTGTCACACTTGCATGTTTGAAGCCTCCTGTATCAGTTATAATTCCTGCTAAAATACATGTACCAATATTTACATCAATATCTATTTCCTTATACTCTAGCATTCCTGCTAAAACCTCACAACACGCTGGTGCTACTGGATTTACATAGTTTATATCTCCATACATAGTATTGCTTCCGTGATGGTCTATAACTATTATTTTTTTAGCTTTTTCACAGTATTCTTTTCCGTCTACCCTTTTTAAAGTTGCACAGTCTAATGTAATTGCTAAATCATATTGCTCAATATCACTTTCGGATTTTACTTCTTCTGCTCCTGGTAAGAATTTAAACACTGATGGAATTCCTGAAATTATTGCATCAGCATTTTTTCCTAACTTTTTCAAAATTAATCTCATAGCAAGTAAACTGCCTATTGCATCTCCATCTGGTGTTTCATGTGTTAATACAACTATTTTATTTGCTTTTTCTATTTCTTCAAAAATATTGTCGATTGTCATTTTTCTATCATTCCTTCCTTTTAAGGCACAAATCAGAATGAATAATTTATAAATTTCAGATATTATTCAAGCCTTTTTTCCCTCGTATAATATATTTTTTTAATCAATTTTTAATTTATATTGATTAATCTTCTTTTTTTGGTAATATTTCTTTTAATATTGTATCTATTTTTGCACCATATTCTATTGAATCATCTAATTCAAATATTAATTCAGGAGTATTTCTTAAATTAACTCTTTTAGCTAATTCTGTTCTTATGAAACCTGCTGATTTTTTTAATCCTGCTAAAGTATCTTTTATATTTTTAGAATTTAAAATGCTAACATATACTTTTGCAAATTTTAAGTCATTTGTTACTTTTACTTTTGTAACACTAATTAGACCTGTTACATTTGGATTTTTTAATTCATAACCTATAATTTGGCTAAGTTCTTTCCTATATTCTTCATCAATTCTTCCTAATCTATTATTATTACTTGGCATTTTATTACCTCCTTTTTATTCTATAATAAAAACGAGCTAATTAATATTACTTTAAATAGATATCTCTTAGCCCGTATTAAATTGTTCATATATAAAATTTTAAGTCATTTAATTATCTTTTCACTTCTTCCATTATAAATACTTCTATAATGTCTCCCTCTTTAATATCATTATAGTTTTCAATTTGCATACCACATTCAAAACCTTTTGATACTTCTTTAACTTCATCTTTAAATCTTTTTAATGTAGCCAAATGACCTTCATGTATTACTATATTCTCTCTAATTACTCTTACTCCTGCATTTCTTTCTACTTTTCCATTTAATACAAATGCTCCAGCAATAGTTCCTACATTTGAAATCTTGAATGTTTGTCTTACTTCTGCATTTCCTATTACTTTTTCTTCATATTTAGGGTCTAACATACCTTTCATTGCTGCTTCAACATCTTCTATAGCTTGATATATAATAGAATATTGTTTTATTTCTACTTCTTCTTTTTCAGCCATTTCTTTTGCCATATTATCTGGTCTAACATTGAAAGCAATTATTATAGCATTTGAAACTTTAGCAAGTGTAACATCTGATTGATTAACAGCTCCTACTGTGCTATGAATTACTTTTACTCTAACTTCTTCATTTTCTAGTTTTTCTAGAGCTTGTTTTACAGCCTCCACAGAACCTTGAACATCTGCTTTTACAATTAGATTTAATACTTTTAATTTTCCTTCTTCCATTTGGCTAAATAAATTATCTAATGTTACTTTTGTAGTTGCATTTATTGCTTGTTCTCTAGCTTGGCGTTTTCTTCTTTCTATTAAGTGTTTTGCCATTTTTTCATTTTTAACTTCGTAGAAAGTGTCTCCCGCTTCTGGAACATCTGTTAATCCCATTATTTCAACTGGACTTGATGGACCTACTGATTTTACTTTTTTACCTTTATCATTTGTCATAGCTCTTATTCTTCCTATTGAAGAACCTACAACAATCGTATCTCCTACATCTAGTGTTCCTCTTTGCACAAGCATTGAAGCTATTGCACCTTTGGCTTTATCTAATCTAGCTTCGATTACTACTCCTTTTGCTTGTTTATTAGGATTTGCTTTTAATTCTAACATATCAGCTTCTAATAGTATCATTTCTAATAATTGGTCTATATTTTGATTTTTCTTTGCTGATATAGGAACATAAATTGTGTCTCCTCCCCATTCTTCTGGAACCAATTCATATGCCATCAATTCTTGTTTTACTTTATCTATATTACTATCTGGTAAGTCGATTTTATTTATTGCTACAATAATTGGAATTCCTGCTGATTTAGCATGGTTTATAGCTTCTACTGTTTGAGGCATTACTCCATCATTTGCTGCTACTACAAGTATTGCTATATCTGTTATTTGTGCACCTCTAGCACGCATTGATGTAAATGCTTCGTGTCCTGGTGTATCTAAGAAAGTTATTTCTCTGTTATTTATTTTTACCATATATGCACCAATTGCTTGTGTAATTCCTCCTGCTTCACCTTCAATTACATTTGTTTTTCTTATTGCATCTAATAATGAAGTTTTACCATGGTCTACGTGTCCCATAACAACTACTACTGGTGGTCTTGCTTGTAAATCTTCTTCTCTATCTTCTGATTCGTCAAATAAAATATCCTCTTCTGTTACTGTTTCTTTCTTTTTAGCTGTTATTCCAAATTCTTGTGCTATTAAATATGCAGTATCAAAGTCTATTTCATTATTAATTGTTGCCATAACTCCAAAACCTAATAATTTCTTTATTACTTCAGCTGTTGTCTTTTTCATTTCTGCTGCTAAATCTTTTACTGTAACAGTTTCTGGTATTTCTATACTTGTTAATTTGAAGATTTTTTGTTTTGTTCTTTCTTCTTGATTTAAATTTTTCTTTTTCTTTCCTCTTCTTCCTCTTTCTGTTGTTAAATCATAATAATCTAACATTCCACCATCTTGTTCATCAAACATACTAGATAATCTATTAGCTTGTTTTAAAGTTTTTAATTTTCCTTCATCAAAACTATTATTACCACTATTTTTTCTTGTCTTTGTTTTTTTAGCTTTATTCTCTTCAAACTTACTATTTTGTTTTTGTTTATCTATGTTTTTATTGTTGTATTCTCTAACTGTTTCTTTTTCAACAACATCAGCTGCCATAATATTTTTTATATTTTTTTCTATTCCTCTTTCATCTAATGGCTTTTTACCAAATTTGTCATTGTTGTTTCTGTTATTGTTGAATCTGTTATTATTGTTTCCATTTTTATTATAGTTATTATTTTTGTTATTATAGTTATTGTTATTATTTCTATTATTGTAATTATTGTTTTTGCCAAAATTATTTCTATTGTTTTGACCATTTCTGTTTTGGTAATTGTTTGAATTATTATTTTGATTATCTCTGTTTTGATAGTTATTTGAATTATTATTTTCATTTCTATTTTGATAACTATTGTTTTTATGGAAATTATTATCGTTTCTTTTATTATCTTTATTTTCTTTTTGCATATTATTACTCATACCTTTATTATTTTCAACCACTCTATCCTCAGTTTTAATTGCTGTATTATTAGTGTTAATGTCCTCCATTTTTGATTTGTCTTGTTTTACTTCTTCTTTTATTTCTTTTTCTACCTCTTCTTTTGCATTTTCTTTTACTTCTTCAATTTCTTTCTTTGGCTCTTCTTTTAGAATTTCTTTTACTTCTTCTACTGGTTTCTTAGGTTCTTCTTTCTTCAAACCAAATAATTCACTTACTGTCATAGGTTTATTAGGTTTATTTCTATACACTATGTTATAATCTTTATTTTGTTTTCTTTCTACAAATCCAACATTATTATTTCTTTTTTGTTGTTTTTGTGCTTTTTCTTTTTCCTTTTTTTCTTGTTCTTCTTCTATTATTACTTCTCTTCTTATTATAACAGGAGTTTCCTTTTTTTCTTCCTTTTTAGCTTTTTTTGTATTTTCTTTTGGAGTTTGTGTTTTATCTTTACTTGTATTTTTTAATAATTCTTTTTCTATTTTTGTTGCTTGTTCCTCATCTACTCCACTTAAATGACTTTTAGCTTCGATATTTAATTTGTTAGCTACTTCTAATACTTCTTTACTGGTTAAGTTTAGCTTTTTTGCTATTTCATGAATTTTAATCTTACCCAATAATATCACCCCCATCATTAATTTTTATAATTTCATTAGATAGATTTATATCTTTTATTCCTATTATTGCTTTATTACTTTTTCCTATTGTTTTACTCAACTCATCAATATTTCCTTTTATTATAATTGGAATACCATATTCCTTACTTAATTTTGTAAACTTTTCCTTAGTCCTTTCTGATGAGTCTTCTGCAACTATGATTACTTTTATTTTTCTTGCCTTTAATTCATTTTCAACACTATCTGCTCCAAAAGCAATTTTCCTTGCTCTTGCTGCTAATCCTAACAATCCTAATATCTTTTTATTTATCAAGAATTACACCTCTTAAACTTTCATATATTTCTTCTGATATTTTCATATCAAAAATTCTTTCTAATCTCTTAGTTTTTATAACTTTTTCTAAGCATTTGATGTCATCGCAAATATATGCTCCTCTTCCTTCTTTTTTTCCCAGCTTATCTATGCTGATTTCATTTTCTTTATTTTTAACAATTCTTATTAACTCATTTTTTTCTTTTTTTTCATTACATCCCATACAAGTTCTTTGTGGTATATTTTTCATATATTTTCCCCCTTTTATTGTATGTCCTAAAAATTTTATTATTCTTCTACTTCATTTTCTTCGCTTTCTTCATTTTCTTGAGAAGCCATTAACATTTCTCTAAATTGTGATTCAGATTTTATATCAATTTTCCAATTTGTTAATTTTGCTGCTAATCTTGCATTTTGTCCTGATTTTCCAATTGCTAAAGATAATTGGTCATCTGGAACTATTACTTGTGCAAATTTTTCTTCTTCTTTTATATCTACTGCTAAAATTTTTGCTGGTAATAATGCTGAAGAAATATATATTGATGGGTCTTCATTCCATTCTATAACATCAATTTTTTCTCCATTTAATTCATTAATAACATTTTGAATTCTTACTCCTCTTTGTCCTACACATGAACCAACAGGGTCTATATTAGGGTCTGGAGAATATACTGCTACTTTACTTCTATATCCTGCATCTCTAGATACACTTTTTATTTCAATTACACCTTCATATATTTCTGGTATTTCAAGCTCTAATAATTTTCTTACAAAGTCTGGATGGCTTCTTGATACAATTACTTGTGGTACACCTTTTGCACCTTTTTCTACATCCATTACATAACCTTTTATTTTATCATTTACTCTATATTTTTCAGTTGGTATTTGCTCTTTAGATGGCATTATTCCTTCTAATCTTCCTAAATCCATTACAACTATATTTTTATCAGCTTTTTGTATAATTCCAGAAACGATTTCTCCTTTTCTGTCATTAAATTCTGTAAAAATTATTTCTCTTTCTGCTTCTCTTAGTTTTTGAATTATTACTTGTTTTGCCGTTTGTGCTGCTATTCTTCCAAAATCTCTAGGTACTATTTCTACTTCTACTGTTTCACCTAATTTTGCTTCTTTGTTTATTTTTCTAGCATCTTCTAAGCTAATTTCTAAAGCTGGGTCTTTTGCATCTTCCATTATTTCTTTTATTGAAAAAACATGTGTTGCTCCAGTTTGAGGGTCCATTGCAACTCTTACATTATCTAATGCGTCAAAGTTTCTTTTATATGCTGTAAGTAATGCTGTTTCGATAGATTCTAATAAATATTCTTTTTTTATACCTTTCTCTTTTTCTAGTTCTTCTAAAGCTAATATCAATTCTTTATTGTCTATTGCTTGATTTTTCATTTTTTATTCCTCCCTTTATTTTTAATTCCAATCATATACTGTTTTAATTTGTGCGATATTTTTTCTTTCGATTTTTGCTTCGTCTAAATATATATTTTCATCATCAAAATCTTTTAGTATTCCTTGATATTCTTTATTTCCATTATTATCTTTTTTGAATAGTTTTATATGTATTTCTTTTCCTTTATTTTGTTCTAAGTGTTTTTCTTTTCTTAGTATTCTTTCAATTCCTGGTGAAGATACTTCTAAGAAATATTGGTCTTTTATATAATTTGCTTCGTCTAACAAATCATTTATTTCGTCATTTACTTTCTCACAATCTGATAAATCTATTCCTTCTGTTTTATCAATAAATATTCTTAAAAAATAGTTTTTTCCTTCTTTTGCATATTCTACATCATATAAGTCATATCCTGCTTTTTCTATTTTATCTTTTAGTAAGTTTTCTACTTTTTCTTCAATACTTGCCAAAAAAGTTTCCTCCTTTTTTCAAAATTTAAGAGTGGGATTTGTTCCCACTCTCTTGCTCATCTTGTATTCTTTATATATTATACCCATTTTTTACTAAAAATGCAAGGGTTTTGGTGATTTTTACAGGGAAATTTAATCATATTACAAAAATATTACAATAAATAATTCAAAATACTAA
>CATYUF010000003.1 GCA_958413095.1 uncultured Clostridium sp. | reverse complement strand
GAAATAGTTTGGCTATTTTGATAAAGAGAAATCCTACTAAAAGTTTATGCTATCATCTATTATTATTTTCCTTGACTTTTCTACTTTATTGTTATATAACTTAGATAGTAAAAATAAACTAGAAAGTTGGAAGGTGATTAATTATGGCTCTAGATTATTCAATCATAGGTCAAAGAATAAAACAAGCAAGACTTGCTAAAAATTATACACAAGATGAGTTGTCTGAAAAATTAGATGTTTCTATTGCATTCTTAAGTAGAGTTGAAAGAGGTAGTTCTCATATAAATTTAAAGAGATTACATCAATTGTGTAACTTATTAGATGTTTCAGAAGGCTATATTTTAAATGGTGCTTCTAGTGATTCTGAAAATTATTTAACTCAAGAATTTAATGATTTAATTAAAAGTTGTACTGCTGATAAGCAAAGATTAATTTATAAAGTTGCTAAAATAATTGCTGAAGCAGAATAAGTATTTCTAAGAGAAGGTTTTTTACATGACAAACCTTCTTTTATTTTTATTTTAAATTTTCATTTATATCTAAAAATTTTTTATTTGTTTGTTGCAAATACAACATAACTTTTCTAAAATTATGTGTATTATTTTATTGATAATATTTTTCTACTATGTTATTATATTATCGGTAAAAAATGATAATAATATATATAATTTAAAGGAGGTAAATTATGAAATTTGATCAATGGAATGGATTTGAAAAAGGTGATTGGCAAGATGAAATAAATGTTAGAGATTTCATTCAACACAATTATACACCTTATGAAGGTAATTCTGACTTCTTAGCAAATCCAACTGAAAAAACAAGAAAATTATGGGATGAAGTTTTAGAACTTTACAAAAAAGAAAAAGAAGCTAAAGGTGGAGTTCTAGATATAGATACAAAAACAATATCAACAGTTAATAGTCATGAAGCTGGATATATTGATAAAGATTTAGAAGAAATTGTAGGTCTTCAAACTGATGCACCTTTAAAAAGAGCTATTATGCCTTTTGGTGGTATCAGAATTGTAGAAAAATCATGTGAGGCTTATGATAGAAAGGTTGATGCTGAAGTTGAGGAGATATTCCATAAGTATAGAAGAACTCACAATGACGGTGTTTTCGATGCTTATACTCCTGACATTAGAGCTGCTAGAAGTTCTCATTTAATTACAGGTCTTCCTGATGGTTATGGTAGAGGAAGAATTATAGGAGATTACAGAAGAATTGCTCTTTATGGTGTTGATGTTTTAATCCAAGAAAAGAAAAATGATTTATCTATTTTAGATGTTGACTGTCTATCTGAAGAAGTAATTCGTGAAAGAGAAGAAATTCAAGAACAAATTAGAGCTTTAATGGCTTTAAAAGAAATGGCTTTAAAATATGGATTTGATATTTCTAAACCTGCAACTAATAGTAAAGAAGCTGTTCAATGGTTATATTTTGGATATTTAGGTGCTATTAAAGACCAAAACGGTGCTGCTATGAGTATTGGTAGAACTTCAACATTTTTAGATATTTATTTTGAAAGAGATTTAAAAAATGGAACTATAACAGAAGAAGAAATTCAAGAAATTATGGACCATTTTGTAATGAAATTAAGACTTGTTCGTTTCTTAAGAACTCCTGAATATAACGAACTATTCAGCGGTGACCCTGTTTGGGTAACTGAAAGTATTGGTGGTATGGGACTTGATGGAAGAACTTTAGTTACTAAAAACTCTTTTAGAGTTCTTCATACTTTAGAAAATCTTGGACCTGCTCCTGAGCCAAATTTAACAGTTTTATGGTCTACAAGATTACCTGATGGATTTAAAAGATATACAACAGAGTTATCTATAAAGACTTCTTCAATTCAATATGAAAATGATGATTTAATGAGAATTACTTTAGGTGATGATTATGGAATTGCTTGTTGTGTTTCTCCAATGAAAATAGGAAAACAAATGCAATTCTTTGGTGCAAGAGCAAACTTAGCAAAAACTTTATTATATGCTATAAATGGTGGTAGAGATGAAGTTTCTGGAAAACAAATCACTCCAAAATTTGCTCCTATAATTTCTGAATATTTAAATTATGATGAAGTAATGGAAAAATTCAGTCAAATGATGGATTATGTTGCTAAAATATATATTAAAGCACTAAATGCAATTCATTATATGCATGATAAATATTCATATGAAGCAATCGAAATGGCTTTACATGATAAAGATATTTTAAGAACAATGGCATGTGGTATTGCTGGTTTATCAGTCGTAGCTGATTCATTGTCTGCAATTAAATATGCTAAAGTTAAAGTTATAAGAGATGAAACTGGTTTAGCTACTGATTATGAAGTAGAAGGTGATTTCCCTAAATTCGGTAATGATGATGAAAGAGTTGACGAAATTGCTGTTAAAATAGTTAAAATGTTTATGAATAAATTAAGAAGATATCCAACTTATAGAAATTCAAAACATACATTATCAATTTTAACAATAACTTCAAATGTAGTATATGGTAAAAATACTGGAAATACTCCTGATGGAAGACGTGCAGGTGAGCCATTTGGTCCTGGTGCAAACCCATTACATGGAAGAGATACTAATGGGGCTTTAGCAGTAATGAACTCTATTGCTAAATTACCTTTTGATTCTTCTGAAGATGGTATTTCTTACACATTCTCAATAACTCCTGGAACTCTAGGAAAAGATGAAGAAACAAAAGTAACAAATTTAGTAAATATGTTAGATGGTTATTTCAAACAAACTGGACATCATATAAATGTTAATGTTTTTGATAGAAGTTTATTAGTTGATGCTATGGAACATCCTGAAAAATATCCTCAATTAACTATTAGAGTTTCTGGATATGCTGTAAACTTTACAAAATTAACTAGAGAACAACAATTAGATGTAATAAATAGAACAATTCATGAAAGAATTTAATATTTAAGTTTTCACCAAATCGTTTCAGTTTGAATATACGATTTGGTGTTTCCTTTTAAATATTTCTTTTACTATTTATGTAGAATAATTTGTATATACTATTAGATTAAAAGATACTTTCTACTTTTAAATAGCTATTGTTTTTCTTATAATTAAAATTTGATATTTTTATGAAATATTCACTTTTTATAAGTCAAAGTAATAATTAAACTATATTAATTATTTACTTTATATATTATAAATAAGGAAAGGAGAAATTCGCATATAAAAAGTGGCTTTGCTACATTTTTCTCGCCAACTTGCATTTTAGGGCTGTATTTAGAAAATCTCAAAAATAATAGCGAAGCTATATAAATAAGAATATTGAGAGTTTTTGAAGGTCACTTTTGTTTATTATGCGAGAGTATATTGTGGATAATATAAATATAGAAAAAAAAGATATAAAATATTTTGCTAAAGTTCATTCAGTTGAATCCTTTGGTGCTGTTGATGGTCCTGGAATTAGGTTTGTACTTTTTTTACAAGGTTGTCATCTTCAATGTAAATACTGTCATAATCGTGACACTTGGGATATGAATGGTGGAGCTTATCGTTCTCTTTCAGATATTTTTGAAAAAATAATGAAATATAAAAATTATATAACCCCTAATGGTGGTGTTACAATTTCTGGTGGAGAGCCTTTGTTACAAGTAAAATTCTTAATTGAGTTATTTAAAAAATTAAAAGCTGAAAATATACATACTTGTATAGATTCTTCCGGAATGGTCGCTTTAACAGATGATATAAAAGAGGTATTATCTTTAACTGATTTAGTTTTACTTGATATAAAGCATATTAATGATGAAAAATGCAAAAGTTTAGTTGGTCATAGTAATAAACTTGAATTAGAATTTGCTAGATATCTAAGTGATAATAATATTCCTGTATGGATTAGACAAGTTCTTATTCCTGGTTATACTGATGATGAAGCTGATTTATTAGAATTAAAATCATTTTTAGGTACACTTACTAATGTTCAAAAAGTTGAATTATTGCCTTATCATAGTATGGGTGAATATAAGTGGGAAAAATTAGGTTTAAAATATGATTTAGCTGGTGTTAGAGACGCTACTAATGATGATATTAATAGAGCCAAAAAAATTCTAGGTATTTAAGTTATACTTAGAATTTTTTCTTATTTTTATTCAATTTCTTGAAGTTATTTCTTTATATTAAAATTACATTCCTAACAATTTTAATTCAACATTTTCCATTCTGTATTTTCCATCTACTAACTTAAACTCTACTAATGTTTCTTCTAAGGTTTCTTTATTTTGTCTTAAATCAGTAGTAAAATATAATTTTATTTGTGGTATTTCAACTTGATTTTTTACAATTTCTTTAAAAGTTTCTGCCATATGTTTTTCGTCTTCACAAACTAATATTAATTGTGGCATACTAGAAAATCCAGAATCTCCTAAAACATAGTTTTCATAGAAGTCTTTATATAATCTCATTCTTTCAATTAATTTTTTCTCCCAGTCTTGTTCCCTTCTTATAATTTCAAAAACAAATTGAATAGATTTATTGTTTTTTGTTAGTTTAACTGCTCCTCCACTTGCTTTAAATAGTTTTCCAGCTGTTTTCGCTGTTATTGCAGGTTTTACTATATAACTATCAAAAGCTTTAACTTTTCTTAAATATGCAATTAAAGTTTGGTTTCCTGCTAATCTTTTCTTTATCATTGGTACAGGTTTTGTGTTGTCTGAAGGTTGCCATTTACAGTCTATTTCTTTTGAATTTAATAAGTATTTTCCCATTTTCTCTAAACAGTAAATTCTATAAATTCCTTTTCCTTCATCTGAAGTAAAATAATATCTTGTTAAAATTTTTGATTTTACTAATTGTTCTAATTTATTATTTAATTTATCTTGTGATTTTGGGTCAAACCCTTTTATTTCTAGCATTTGATATAGTTGTCTTGATGTAATAAATTCAAATTCATTAACTAAATCTAATATTGCAAAATGAATTTCATTAATATGTCCTATATTTATCTTATGTACTATTTGATTCATTGACACATAACCATCTTTTCCATCAAAAGTTTTTATTTCCCCTTCTCTTATTGCAAATGGAGATACTTGTGCTTTAATTTCATTATCTTTAACCATTTTAATCCTCCTTAAATTTAGAAATATCTATTAATTTAAAATTTATAAACTTATATTAATTTGTTTAAACCTATTTAATATTGTTTTTTTTTTTTTTTTCTTTTTTTAATTATTTATACTTAATTTTACTTTTCTTTTGTCTTTGTCAATTTTTTTTATATATACATTAACCTCTTGTCCATATTCAAGCCCTTCACTATATTCTGCCATACCAACTAAATTTGGAGTAAGTTCAATAAATATTCCATTTTTATTTTTTTCTGTTTCTCTTACTATTCCTTTAACATTCATTCCTTGATTAAATTTTTGTATATTTTCTTCCCAAGTTCCTAATATTTCCTTATATGATAAATTTATTTTGCCACTTGCTTTATCTATTGATTTTACCACAACATTTATTTTTTGTCCAATTTTTAGCCTTTCATATGGTGTTTTTATTCTTGCGATTGATAAATCCTCAATATGTGCTAATCCTACTACTCCTCCACCAATTTCTATAAATGCTCCATATGGTTTTATATTTTTTACTATTCCTGTAAGAACTTGTCCAATTTCTAAGTCTCTTTGTATTGAATTTATAACTTCTTCTTGAACAGCTTTTCTTGATAAAAGTAATGTATCTTTATTCTCTATTCCTTCAACCTTGAATTGAACATATTTATTTAACTTTCCTACACATAATTTTGTGTCTATATCTTGTCCATCTTTAGTATTTTCAACTTCTGCTTTTGGAATAATTCCTTTAAATCCATTTCCTAAGTTTATATGTAAATTATAGTTTTCATCATAACTTTCTACTTTACCTTGCAATATTTCTTTTGTATCTATATAATCTTTAGCTTCATTTATGCTAGAAATCTTTTTTTCCTCTTCATTCCAACCTTCTGGTATAAATTTAAAAGTTTTCATTATTTTCTCCTTTGTATTTGCATTGTTTTCTTTTGTTATTATATATTTTTATATGAGTTTTTTCAATGCTTTTAATCAAAATAATTACTTATTTCTTGCAAGTCTTCAAAATTCTTTTGCCTTAATATTTCATATGTAATTATAGCAACTGAATTAGATAAATTTAATGACCTTAATGTTGGAAGCATTGGTATTCTTATTGTTTTTTTATCTAAATATTTTTCTAATAATTCTTCTGGTAGGCCTTTTGTTTCTTTTCCATATAGTACAAATACTTCCTCCATTTTTGAGTAATCTATATCTGTGTATTTTGTCTTTCCTTTTGTTGTTGCAAAAAACATATTATGTTCTTCTGGTTTATATTTACTTAAAAATTCTTCTAATGAACTATGTTCTTCTATTTCAAGTTTATCCCAATAATCTAATCCAGCTCTTTTAATTGATTTGTCATCTATTTTAAACCCTAATGGGTGAACTAAGTGCAGTTTTGCTCCTGTTATTGCACAAGTTCTAGCAATATTTCCGTGTATTTTGTGGTATTTCTGGTTCTACCATTACAATGTTTATTTTCATTTTTATGTTTCCTTTCAATTAATACTTTAATTTCTATGTTATTCAATTTTTATTACTTTATTTTTTGCCTAACATATTCATATAATATTATCCCTGTTGCTACCGATGCATTCAAGCTTTCCGTTTTTCCTAACATTGGTATTTTTACTTTTACATCAGCCATATTTTGTATTTTTTCTTCTACTCCATTAGCTTCATTTCCTATTACTATTACTTTTTTATTGTATTTAATGTCATATATACTATTTTCAGTTTGCAATGAAGTTACTAAAATTTCAAATTTACGCTTTTTTATTTCTTTTAGTGTTTTTTCTAAGTCTTCACATTCTATTATTTTTACTCTAAATATAGCCCCCATTGTTGAACGAACTACTTTAGGGTTATAACTATCAGCTGTTCCTTTTGATACCAATATTTGATTAATTCCTATACTATCTACTGTTCTTAATATAGTTCCTAGATTTCCTGGGTCTTGGATGTCATCTAATGCTAATATAATGTCTTGATTATAGTCAATTTCATCTTCCTTTGAGCTATTTTTTTCTACTATCGCCATTATTCCTTGTGGATTTTTTACATCTGTTAGGCTTGTAAATATTTTATTTGTTACATATATGCATTCATATTTTGCAATTTCATACATCATTTCTTGTGGGATATATGAATTTTTTTCACAATCATCACATATAATTATTTGTTTTATTTTTGCATTTTCTTGTATTGCTTCTTTTATTATTTTTATTCCTTCTATTATATATTCATTGTTTAAATCTCTGTATTTTTTCTCTTTTAATTTTTTTATATTTTTTATTATTTCATTTTCTTTACTTGAAATTACTTGCATCTTTTATCTTATAATCAATTATATAGAAATATTAATCTATTTGATTGATTAATCCCTTTCTTTTAACTTTTTTGATATATTATGTCCATTTATTTTGTTTCTATTAATTCATAATTTGAACTCCCAAGTCCTATTTTATCTCCATATTAAATTTGGCTTTCCAAATTTGCTTCTTGGTGATTAATATAACTTTGTTATTCTTTTATTTTTTAATTTATTTCCATTTTATCAAGTGTTTTTAAAAATTCTGTTACATCATTTAAAATCTTCATTTCATTATTTGTACCAATTTCTAATGTAATCATTGGCTTGATTCCTGCTGAAAATTTTAACCTATTTCCATATTCCTTTACAAGCTTTGGTATATCATAAGAAAACTGATTTTCTACAAATGTTATTACTACTGCTGTTTTTCTGCTTGCAATTTTTGATATTTTCAGTGCTTTTGCTAAATATTTAATTCTTGCAATATCAATCAAATTTTCTAATTCTCCCGGCATATCTCCAAATCTATCTATTATCTCATCTGTTACATTTTGTATATCTTCTTCATTTTTGCATAATGCAATATCTTGATATATTTCTATTTTTTGATTTGAATCTTGTATATATTCTTCTGGTATATAACTTGTTACATTTAAGTCTATTTGTATATCTACTTCTGGTTTTACTTCTATACCTTGCATTTCTTTTACTACTTCATCTAATAAGTTACAATATGTATCATATCCTACTTGTTCTAAGTGCCCAGATTGTATTTCCCCTAATAGGCTTCCTGCTCCTCTTATTTCTAAGTCTCTCATTGCTATTTTAAATCCTGAACCGAATTCTGTAAATTCTTTTATGGCTTTTAACCTTTTATCTGCAACTTCTGATAACATTTTGTCTCTTTTATATGTTATATATGCATATGCTTGTCTGTCTGCTCTTCCTACTCTTCCTCTTATTTGGTATAGTTGAGCCAATCCCATTCTGTCTGCATTTTCTACTATTATTGTATTTGCATTTGGTATATCAATTCCTGATTCTAATATTGTTGTGCATACTAATACATTAGATTTTTTCTCAACAAAATCTTCCATTATTTCTTCTATTTCTTTTCCTGACATTCTTCCATGAGCAAATGATACTGTTGCTTCTGGTACTAATCTTGATATATCATCTGCTTTTTTTTGTATGTTTTCAACATTATTAAATATGTAAAATACTTGACCATCTCTTTCCAATTCTTTTGTTATTGCTTCTTTTATTACTTCTGAATCATATTCTAATACATATGTTTGAACAGGTCTTCTGTTTTGAGGTGGTTCATATATAACTGACATATCTCTTACTCCAACTATTGACATATGTAAAGTTCTAGGAATTGGTGTTGCTGTCATTGTTAAAACATCTACATTTGTTTTATATTGTTTTATTTTTTCTTTGTCTTTTACTCCAAATCTTTGCTCTTCATCTACTATTAGCAATCCTAAATCTTTAAACTCAACATCTTTACTTAATAATCTATGTGTCCCTATAACAATATCAACTTCTCCCAATTTTAGTTTTTTTATTACTTCTTTTTGATATTTAGGTGTTTTAAATCTGTTTAATATCTCTACTTTTATTGGATAATCTTCCATTCTTTCCTTAAATTCTTGATATTGTTGTTCTGCCAATACTGTTGTAGGTGCTAAATATGCAACTTGTTTTTGGTCCATTGTTGCTTTAAATGCTGCTCTTATTGCTACTTCTGTTTTTCCATACCCTACATCTCCACATAGTAATCTATCCATAGGTTTTGAATCTTCCATATCTTTTTTTACTTCTTCTATACATCTTAGTTGGTCATCTGTTTCTTGATATGGAAATTTTGCTTCAAATTCATTTTGCCATGGTGTGTCTTTACTAAAACTATGACCTTGTGTCTTTTCTCTTTTTGCATATAATTCTATTAGTTCTTTTGCAACTTCTCTTAAATTCTTTTTTACTTTTGTTTTTGTGTTTTCCCAATCTTTACTTCCTAACTTGTTTATTTTAGGTTGTATTGCATCTCCACCTACATATTTTCTTATTGAGTCCATTTGGTTTGTTGGAACATATAAAATATCATCATTTTGATATTTTACTTTTATATAGTCTTTGGTTGTTCCATCTGCTTTTATAGTATTTACACCTATATATATTCCTATTCCATAAGTTCTATGTACTACATAATCTCCTATTTTTAAATCTGCAAATACTACCTTTTCTCCTTCTTTATATGCCTCATGTAATCCTCTTTTCTTTCTTTTTTCTCCACTAATTAACTCATTTGCTGAAATTACTAATTGATTTATTTCAAAATTTTCAAATCCTGAACTTAATTTCCCTATTCCTATTGTTACTATTTTTTCTGTGGATTTTACTACTATTGTTTTATCTAGTTTTTCTTCAATATTTGCAATTATTTCTTCTTTTTCTAATGTTTCCTTTAGCTTTTTAGCTTTTTCTTTGCTTTCAACAAGTATGTATACACTTTTTTTATCTAACAATGCTCTTTTTATTTCTTCAAAAAATCCTTCTATTTCACTTTTATAATAGTTTATTTCTCTGTACTCGAATTTATATTTTTCTGATGTTTTATTTGTTGAAAAATCTTGTTTTTCTAAGTATATTAAATTTCCATGTTTCTTTTCTATTTGATTTTGTATATCTTCGTAATTATTTATATTGCTTAAAGCTTGTGGAATAAATTTTTCTTTTTCTGTTAAAGCTTTTTCTAAGTTTTCAATATCTTGTTCTATATTTATTGTTCTTTGCACAATTTTTCTTTCTTCGTCTAGTGCTATTATATATTTATCTGAAAAATAGTCGATTAGATTTGATGTGTTTTCGTAAAAGCAATCAAAATATTTGTCAATTTTACTTATATAGTTTCCAGCTAATATTTGCTCAATATCTTCTTGCATTATTTTTTCTTGTTTTTCAGTCATTTCTAAATTCTTTATTTTCTTGCAAACTTCTTCAATGTTTCTCTCTAAAATAAATTCATGTGCTGGAGTTATTTCTATTTTTTCTAAAGTCTTTATTGACCTTTGGCTTATTATTGCAAAATTTCTTATTGAATCTATTTCATCGCCCCAAAATTCTATTCTTACTCCTATTTTATCATTTAATGAAATGTCTAAGATTCCACCTCTTATACTGAATTGTCCTCTTCCTTCTATTAAGTCACATCTAGTATATCCAAGTTTTATTAATTTGTGTTTTATTTCCTCTAAAGAACATATATCTCCTACTTTAAACTTTAGAACATCTTTGAAGATTGTTTCTTTACTAGGTAATTTTTGCATTATCGCTTCTATTGTTGTTACTACTATTGGTGTTCTTTTGTCTTTTATTTGATTTAAGGTTTCTATTCTTTCATATGGCAATTCTTTACTTTCTGCTACATAGTCATATGTTACTATTTCTTTTTTTGGAAAGAATATTGCTTTATCAGTAAATACTTTTAAGTTTTCTATTATTTGTTTTGCTTGTATTTCATTATATGTTACTATTGCTATTGGTCTTTTTGAGTATTCGTTTATACTTGCTAATAATTCTAGCATTCCCACGCTAGTTAAGCCCGATATTGTTATCGGACTTGTTTTTTCTTCTATTTGTTTTATTAGGTCTACAAATTTTTTTGATTTGCCTAATTCTCCTATTATTGTATTCATTTTTTGTTATCTTTCCTTCCATCTAAGGTCTTATATTTAGAATAAATCATTTATAATTAAAATAATATTGTTATATTTATACTTTATTTCTTTGATTTATTTATTATACTATATTTTCTTTTAATTTGAAATAGTTTTTTGTCATTTTTGACTTTTTATGTAAAATATAGTATAATATATGTGTATCTAAAAATTTATATGTAGTAAGTCCTTGCTATGTTCTTTATGCAAGGCGAAAGGAGATTATATGTTTGTATCATCAAGAAAATGTCCACTTGGAGATGAAAAAAAATGTACTGGAAAGCAGCAAAAAACTAAGGACGGACAAGTAATGAATGTTTGTGCTTATTGTCAAAAAACTAAAAAACGCTTGATGAAAGATTGATAATTCTTTAAGAGGGAACCGTGAAATGAGGTTCCCTCTTTCTCTATAAATATAAATCCATATTTTTATTGACATTTTATGTTAATAATTGTATAATAATTATGTAACTATCGTATTATGTTTCCAAAAAATGGAGGAATTCATATGAGAAAAATCAATCATGATGAAGCACTTAGTCTTATCAAACAAGGTTACTTTCCCAAATGTTCTGTTTCGCGGATTTTAAAACCAATTCGTTCTGAAGCGGATTTACTCCAGTTACAAAGACTTTCCTCTGTCCAACCATACGTCTTATATGGTTTCTCAAAATCAGAAATCTTGAGTTTCAATACTCTTCCAGATGATGCTTTACCTATTTCTTTAGATGAAGCCATCGAATTGATTTATGATGGAGTAGAAGTTTTTGCCAAAGTAATAGGAGAAAAGAAATTATATAGTTTTCTTTCTTCTAGTGAAATACTTGAGTTTTATAGAAGAAATCTAAATTTGGGAAATAATGTTTCACTTTATTGGAAAGAGTGATTAAAAAGAGAACTAATAAATTGATATTATACATTTATTAGTTCTCTTTTACTATTATATCTGAAAATCATCTTTTAATAACCAATCTATCAAATTTTGAATTTATATACTTTTCCAATTTTATCATAAATTCCTCTGGTTCTATTTCTTTTTTAGCGACCAAATCTAATCCTTTTTCCCAACTAGCAGTAAGTTTTGGATTTAACATATCTGGCATTGATTGGTTTACTATATCATAAATTATTTCTCCCTTTTTTGTTGGAGTTACAATTTGTGTTTTTGTATTTATTTCTATATATTTTATTTTTTCTAATTTTTTTATAATTTCTCCTCTTGTTGCACTTGTGCCTATTCCTGCACCTTTTATTTGTTCTCTTAACTCCTCTTCTTCTATTAATTTACCTGCATTTTCCATTGCTAATATTATTGAACCAGAATTATATCTACTTGGTGGTGAAGTTTCTGCCTCTTTTATTTCATAATTTTTTACTTCTATTTCTTGTCCTTTTTTTAATTTACTTAATATTTCTAAGTCATTTTCCTTGTTATTCTCACTGTTTTCCACATCTTTTTCACTATTTGTGGTTCTTTTACTCTCATTTGGTCTTAAAATTTCTAAATATCCTTTATTAACACATACTTTTCCACTTGCTGTGAATGTCTCAGCTTTTTTGTTATTTTCATCTGTTTCTACCTCTATTGTCATCTGAATTTTATTATATTGTGCTGGTGGATAAAATATTGCTAAAAATCTTTTTACAATTACTAAATATATATCTTTTTGTAATTGTGGTAAATTGTTATAGTTTTCATATCCTTGTCCTGTTGGAATTATTGCATAGTGGTCTGTTATCTTGCTGTCATTTACATATTTTGTTTTTGCTAAATTAGTAGAATATTTTTCTTCTGCCATCTTTTTTATATATCCTTGTACTTCTTCATTCTTGAAACCTTTTGCTATTCCATTTAAATTCTTGGTTATTTCTTTGCTTACTGCTGTTGATAAAACTCTTGCATCTGTTCTTGGGTATGTTACCAATTTTTTTTCATATAAATTTTGTATTATTTCTAATGTTTGAGCAGGTTTTATTTTAAATCTTTTTGTGCATTCATTTTGTATTTCTGCTAGATTAAATAATAATGGTGCATTTTCTTTTTGTTTTGATTTTTTTAATTCTGTTATTTTTGCTTTTTTTCCTGCTAAACTCATTATGAAGTTTTTTGCATCATCTTCTTTTTTGAATCCTGTCTCATTATATAGTTTAGGAGACTCCCATAATTCTGATTTTCCAGTTACTTTCCAATCAGCTTTAAATGATGAATTTTCTTCTCCAAATTCTCCAACTATTTTATAGTATTTTGTTTTTACAAAGGTCCTGATTTCTCTTTCTCTTGCAACAACCATTCCTAATACACAAGTCATTACTCTTCCTACTGAAATTGATGCCTTTTCTTCATTTATATCTTTTGCTAATTTTCTTCCAAATATTATTGATAATAATCTTGAAAAATTTATTCCTATCAAATAATCTTCTTTTGCTCTTAAATATGCACTATCTGATAAGCTATCATATTCTGATTCATCTTTTGCTTCTCTAATTCCTCTTAAAATTTCTTCTTCTGTTTGTGAATCTATCCATACTCTTTTTATTTTTATTTTTGGATTTGGTTTTGCCATCATAAAAACTAATCTTTGTATGTATTCTCCTTCTCTTCCTGAGTCACCTGCATTATATATCTCTTCAATATCTTCTCTATGCATTAATTGTTCTATTATATTAAATTGATTTTGCACATTTGGAATTATTTCATATTTCCACTCTTTTGGTATAAATGGTAATGTATCTAGTCTCCAAAATTTTAATTTTTCGTCATATTTGTCAGGATAACTCATTGTTACTAAATGGCCTACACACCATGTTATTATCCATTCATTTGATTCTAAATACCCATTTTTTCTATTTGTTGTAATTTTTAATGCCTTAGCAAATTCCATTGCTACTGATGGTTTTTCTGTTATTAATAATTTTTTGCCCAATTTTTATCATCCTTTATATTTTCATTTTTAAATTATAACTTTCACTATATAGAATAAATTTTTCTCTGTTTTTTGAATATCTAACATCATTTTTATTTAACCTCTCTTTTATATAATTAATGGTTATTTCGTATATATTTTTAAATTCTTCTTCTGTCTTTTTATTATTAAACTTAAATCTATTATAAATTTTAGTATAATATTCATTATCATATATCGTTTTTAATCCATATTGATAATTAAAATCATATACGAAGGCAAAATGCCCTATCAATCTATCTGCATATGTTTGCATATTAGGATAAAATATAGTTTTGTCTTCTATAAATTCCCTATAAATTTCTTTTGTAAACACTTCTCCTGATAAATCTTCTTTTTCTAGGTTTAAACTTTCAGCTGTTTTCCTTGCTATATCAGCTGTTCTTTCAATGTGAGCTATTTTTAATTTTACTTTTGGATTATTTATATCATAATTTTGTATATATTCTTTAAATGCTTTCTTTGCTTTTGTTATATCTATCATCTTTTAACACCTCAATGCAAATTCTAACATTTTTCTTCTTTTTATGCAATAGAATTATGCTTGAATAAAAAAGTAAATTCTATTCCTAAAAATAGCTTTCTACTTACTAATTTATTAGCATTTATAGGATTTTTTTGAATCTCTAGTTCTTGCTTTATTCCTAATTTTGTTATATAATACAAAAAATATTTTTTGAAAGGGGCTTTTTTATGTCATATAATTTTAAAGAGATAGAAAAAAAATGGCAAAATAAATGGTATAGTGAAGGAGTTTTTAATGCAAAAAATGACTATACCATGAAAAAGTGGTATGGCTTAATTGAATTTCCTTATCCTTCTGGTCAAGGGCTTCATGTTGGACATCCAAGAAGTTATACTGCATTAGATATTATTGCTAGAAAGAGAAGAATGCAAGGATATAATGTTTTACTTCCTATTGGTTTTGATGCATTTGGTTTACCTGCTGAAAATTATGCAATTAAAACTCATGTTCATCCTAAAATCACTACTGAGCAAAATATTAATCATTTTAGAGAACAATTAAAGTCACTTGGTTTTTCTTTTGATTGGTCAAGAGAAGTAAATACTACTAATCCAGAATATTACAAATGGACTCAATGGATTTTCATACAACTTTATAAACATGGCTTAGCTTATAAAGCTACAATGCCAATTAACTTCTGTACTGGTTGTAAAGTTGGACTTGCTAATGAAGAAGTTGTAAATGGCGTTTGTGAAAGATGTGGTAGCCCTGTTGTTCAAAAAGAAAAAAGTCAATGGATGTTAAGAATTACTAAATATGCTGAAAGGTTAATTAATGATTTAGATGAAGTTGATTTCTTAGATAAAATTAAAGCTCAACAAACTAATTGGATTGGTCGTAGCGAAGGTGCTGAAGTTAATTTTAAAATTTCAGATTCTCAAGAAACTTTAACTGTATATACAACTAGACCTGATACCTTATTTGGTGCTACTTATATGGTTGTTGCACCTGAACATAATATTATTGGAAAATTAGCTGATAAGATAACTAATATTGATGAAATTAAAAATTATAGACATTTAGCTTCACTAAAATCTGATTTTGAAAGAGCTGAATTAAATAAAGAAAAAACAGGTTGTGAAATAAAAGGAATTAAAGCTATAAATCCTCTTACTGGTAAAGAAATTCCTATATGGATTTCTGATTATGTTTTAATTACTTATGGTACTGGTGCGATTATGGCTGTTCCTGGACATGATTCACGTGATTATGAATTTGCTAAAAAATTCAATTTACCTATCAAACAAGTTATTAAATCAGTATCTGATGATATTGAATGTAATATTGAAGAAGAAGCTTTTACTGATGTTGAAAGTGGAGTTCTAATAAATTCTGATTTCTTAGATGGGCTATCTGTTAATGATGCTAAAAATAAGGTGTTAGAATATTTAGAGAAAAATAATATCGGAAAAAAGCAAGTTAATTTCAAATTACGTGATTGGGTATTTTCAAGACAACGTTATTGGGGTGAGCCTATACCAATGATTCATTGCAATAAATGTGGTTGGGTTCCTGTTCCTGAATCTGAATTACCTTTAAGATTACCAGAAGTTGAAGATTATGAACCTGGAGAAAATGGAGAATCTCCTCTTGCTCGTCATACTGAATGGGTAAATACAGTTTGTCCTCACTGTGGTTCTAAAGCTACGAGAGAAACTGATACTATGCCTCAATGGGCTGGTTCTTCTTGGTATTATTTGAGATATATGGATGCTCATAATGATTCTGCTTTGGCATCTAAAGAAGCTTTAGAATACTGGTCTCCTGTTGATTGGTATAATGGTGGAATGGAACATACTACTTTACACTTATTATATTCAAGATTTTGGCATAAATTCTTATATGATATAGGTGTAGTTCCAACTAAAGAACCTTATCAAAAGCGTACTTCTCATGGAATGATTTTAGGCTCTAATGGTGAAAAAATGTCTAAGTCTAAAGGTAATGTTGTAAATCCAGATGACATTGTAAATGAATTTGGTGCTGACTCTTTTAGAGTTTATGAAATGTTTATGGGACCATTTGATCAAACAGCTCCATGGTCTATGGAAAGTATTAGAGGTTGTTCTAAGTTTTTGGATAGAGTTTGGAATCTACAAAATATACTAGTTGACGGAGATAGTTATTCTCCAAAGTTCGAAAAAATGATGCATAGAGCTATAAAAAAAGTTTCTTCTGATATAGAAGAGATGAAATTTAATACTGTAATATCAACTTTTATGTCAATGGTTAATGAATTTTATAAAGAAAAATCTATTAACAAGGCTGAATTTAAAACATTTTTACAACTTTTAAATCCAGTTGCCCCACATATAACAGAAGAACTTTGGCAAACAGCATTAAATGGTGTTGAAATGCTTGCTTATATGGAATGGCCTGAATATGATGAGGATAAAACTATTGCTGATGAAATTACTTTACCTATTCAATTCAACGGAAAATTAAAAGCTACTGTAAATATTTCTTTAGATGAAGATGAAGCTTCTGTTAAAGAAAAAGTACATAATGCAATTTCTTCTAAATTGGAAGGTAAAAATATTGTTAAAGAAATTTATGTAAAAAATAAGATTTATAATATAGTAATAAAATAATATTTAAAATAACCTATTGGATTTAAAACTCTAATAGGTTATTTTTTAACCTAATTTTGAAATAATCGTTTGATATAAATTTTTCATTTGATTATAAACTTTGAATCTTTTTTTGATGATATTCTAACATTAACCCATAGTCTCTTTCAACTATTTCTAATTTCTTTGAGTTTTCTTTTAGTATTTTGCCATGCTCTACTAATATTTTGCCTTGTTCTCCTAGCATTTTCCCATGCTCTATTAGTACTTTATCTTGTTCTCTTAGTATTTTTCCATGCTCTATTAGTACTTTATCTTGTTCTTTTAGCATTTTTCCATGCTCTATGTATATTTGCTTGATTTGCATGTCTAATTCAAAATATAATTTTTCAAATTTTTTGTCTACAAATTCTATCCTATTTCTTAAAACTTCAACTTTATTACTTAGCTTTTTATCAACTTCATCTATTTTATCATTTAACATTTCTATTTTACTGTTTAATTCTTCGTGAACTTTGTCTATCTTAACATTTAGCACTTCTATTTTGTTGTTTAATTCTTCATGTACTTTATCTATTTTATTGTTTAATTCATTATAAACTACATCTATTTTTGCATTTAATTTATCATGAACAATATCAATTTTCTCATCTAATTTTAAAATCATTTTTTCGTGTTCATCTAACTTATTCATTATTTTAGATAAACCTTTTTCTTGATTGTTTACTTTTGATAATATTTCCATAAGCATAGCATCTCTTTGTTCTTGTGTCATAATCCTTCCTCCTTTCTTACTTGAACTATTAATTCTAATTGAAATTAATGTATGAACATTATATATTCCTGAAACTTTGTTGTCAAGATTTTTTCATCGTCATTTTTCGACATTCTATCTATTTATATTCTTTTTTCTTATTCATTGTTTATTTTTCTTGCTTTTTTATTTTTCGCTAACTTCGCTTATTTGCTTTTTTGTTATCATAAATTAACCTATATTCTTTTAATATATTTTTCGTAACCTAAATGTCACATAATTTTAATATTTTTGACATTTATCATCGTTATTTTTATTATATAATATTATTAGATTATTTTAAGGAGTTTTATATGAGTATTAAATCAGATTTAAAAAAAGATGGAATTGAAGTTATTGAAAAATTAGATACTTTAAAAATAAATTCTATTGCAAAAAATATTGCATCAAAACTTTGTGAAACTTTTCCTGACTATGGTTTAAATGAAAATGAATTATTTATAAAATTATCAAGATTAGATATGTATAAAGCTAAAATGCCTGATGGAATGGCAGAAGCAAATTATTTTTATAAAAATTCTTCTATTTATTTCAATGAACATATACCAGATGATGATATGGAAGAATTTGCAGTTCATGAATGTATACATTATCTACAAGAAGTAAAAGATAAAAAAAATTATTTATTAAAAATGGGTCTATGTGATTATACTGAATTTAAAATATATGGTCTTGGACTTAATGAAGCATCTGTTCAACTTATGTCTTCTAAGATTATTGGTATTCCAAAAGAATATGTTAAATATTTTGGAATTACTTTTGAAACTACTAGTCCTTCATATTATCCATTGGAATGTTGTTTAGTAAATCAGTTGGCTTATTTAGTTGGTGAAGATATATTATTTAAGAGTACCTTGAATAGTAATGATGATTTTAAATTTTTATTTGCTGATATAACTTCTAAAAAAACTTTTATGACTATTCAAAATGCTATTGATGATATTCTTTTTGCAGAAGAAGATATTATAAAATTAAATAATAAAATTATAAATTCTGATTCGCAGACTAAAAAAGTTGATGATATGGTGAAAAAAATTGATGAGTTGAAAAATGAAATAAAGTTAACTTTTTTAAGAACTCAAAATCTAATTATTTCAAGTTACTTTGACAGTACCTTTGATAAAATTTTTAATTTAGAAGAAATTGAGAATTATAGAAAAAAACTTTACTCTTTTAAAAATTATTTAGGATATTGTGACGGATATACATTTTTCAATGATTATTATATTCAGAAAATGGATTTACTTGAAGAAAAGTATAATGCTTTAGAAAATGGCACAGATATTCCTTCACTTAATTTAATTGTAAAAAAAGAAAACAAAATAGCTTCCTTCTTTAATTATTTAAAAAGATTAATATTAGGAAATAAATCTAATAATGTTTATAATAAAAATGATGAATTTTAGATATAGTTACAGGATACGGGTTTTTATTGTAGAGAAGCTGGAAATAGTTGATAATTATAATTTTTTTGAATTTTGACGTTCGCATTGAATGAAGATTAGAGTTGGTTAGGCTTTCTAATGAGGAATGCTCACGGTACCTGAAGTATGAAGGGGGGCTGAGTGAGAGAGGCTCATAAGGAAGCCTTACCAATTCTTTCTGAATGAAATAAGTAGTCAAAAGTCAAAAAAATTATAATTATCAACTATTTCCAGCGGCTAATTTGTAAAAGCTATTATATAGTAACTTTAAAAGACTAACCTATAATATCAAATTATTGTTTAATCATATCAATTAATATATTTTTTGCAGCTTCCCTTCCTGAATATGCAGCCCAAGCAACAGTTCCTTTAATTCCAGCTAAATCTCCACCTGCATATATTTTTTCTTTTGATGTTCTATATTTTTCATCTATTTTTATATTTCCCCATTTATTCAATTCAATTCCTATTTTGTTTACTATTTCTGATGGCCTTGAACCTAATGCCATTACAACATAGTCCATTTCTATTGTATAATTACTATTTTCTATATTAACTGGAGATAATCTCTCCTCTCCCTCTTTTTTTATCAGTTCTGTTTTTATTAATTCTATCTTTTCTACTGATTTTTCTCCTATAATTTTTACTATGTTATTTTTAAATGCAAATTCTATTCCTTCTTTTTTTGCTTCTTCTATTTCTTTTCTTTCTGCTGGCATTTGTTCTTCTTCTCTTCGATATATGATTGTTACTTTTTTAGCTCCTAGTTTTTTTATTGTTCTCGCACAGTCTATAGCAACATTTCCGCCTCCAATTATTGCAACCTTTTTATTTTTATAATTAGGATGTAAATTATATTCTAATAATTCATTTCCACCATATACTCCATTTAGTTCTTCTCCTTCAACTCCCATTTTAGTTGATTTATTAGATCCAATGCTTAAAAATATTGCATCATATTTTTTTTCTAGTTCTTCTAGTTTTAAATTTCTACCTAATTCTTTTTCATATTCTACTTTTATTCCTAATTCTAGTATTTGTTTTACTACCTCTTTTACTTTATTCTTTTCTAATCTAAATTCAGGAATTCCAAATACTAATAAACCACCTAAGTATTTATATTTTTCATATATAGTAACATCAACACCTTCTTTTGCCAAAAATGCTGCACATGTTAATCCTGATGGTCCTCCTCCTATTATTGCTACTTTTTTATTCTTTTTTTCTTTTATTTCATAACAATCTTTTAAGGTATAATTTTGTTCTTTTGCTTTTTCATACACAAAATTTTCTAATTCTCCTATTGATACCGGTTCTCCTTTTATTCCTCGTACACATGAGCCTTGGCATTGTTTGTCATGAGGACATATTTTTCCACATACTCCTGATAATACAGTTGTTTTTGATAATATTTTATAAGCTTCTAAATAGTCCTCTTTTTTTAGTACTTCTATAAATTCTGGTATATTGTTATGTAATGGACAGCCTTTTTTAGAACATGGTTTGACTTTGCAATTCAAGCAATAATTTACTTTTTCTTCTATCTTTTCTATCATTGTATTCCTCTTTTCGTTTTATTAATATTCCAATTTATTTTATCCGTTACAATTTATCATGTCAATTTAACTGACCACCTATCTAGTACACTCTTCTATTTTTTCAAAATTTCCATCTTGGTCTTTTTTATACTTTTCTTTTGTTTCTAAATCAATATATTCTTTTTCAATAACTAATTTTTGTTTTTGTTTTTTTCCTTTTCCTATGTATTTTACCTTTTTTAAATGCTTAGGATATTTTTGTTTATCACCACTTGCAATATATTTGCAATGTTCAATAAAATGAAATTTGTCAATTTCTTCTGTTCGCTGAATTTCAAAGCTCTGCAATTTTCTTATTTTCCCATTGTCTAGGGGCATTAATAATTTCCTTGTAATTGGTCTTCCGTTAATTTCAAAGTCTTTTTCACCTTGATAAATTTGAATCTTATTTTCTAATTTATTCCTTTTCAAAAATTCTTGTATTTCTTTTAATGGTATATGCAAAAACAGTGGACCACTTAACCTTTCAATATCAAATCCCATGAGTATAAATTTTTGATTATTTTCTTCATTTATATATCCCCAATTTAGTATCCTTTCATTTATAAGTGCTTCTTCTAAAAGTGTAGCATTAATCGTGTTTTTTCCTTGATACAAATTATTTATCATATTCTTTGCTATTATAAGTTGCTCGATATCATCTCCTATTATATTGCTACACATTGGCAAAATCTGATTAAAATATTCAAGGTATTCATCTTGATAATCTGCTGATGCTTCTCTTATATATGATTTTATATCAAATTCTCCACTTACACCTGTCTTCTTAGCATCTTTTTCTATTTGAGTTATCATTTTTTCTATAATTATATTTAAAAATGATATTTTTTCTAATTCTTTTTCTAAAATTTCTTCGCTTACTAATTCTTCTTTTGGATTAGCCTTATCCATTCTAAGAAGTAATATCTTTTTAACTAAATTTATATCTTGGCAAATGAATTTTGCATTATTCATTTTTTCTATTTCTTTTGTTAACCTGTTACTCCAAAATGCAGTTAGTGCTATTAATGTTTTTATTGGTAACTGCTTTAAATTTTCTTCACTAAATATTTCTAATATTCCAAGCTCTTTTTCAGTAGCATTAATTTCATATGATAGTTCTTCTAAATTCATTTTTCTTAATTCTTGTTGATATTCCTGTTGATATTTAGATAATAGTTTTAGATTGTCTAGAATAGTTATTATAAGTATTATTGATTGTATATATGCATGTCTATTATTCATTTCAATGTTTGCTTTTTGCTCTTTAAAAAAACTGATGAAATTTGTTTTTTCATCTCCAACAAATTTTTCCATGTTTTTTATTTCATTCATGCCTTTTTCATCTATTTCCTTTTTTAAAAATCTTTTAAATAGTATTGAATTTTTATATTCCATAATAATTCTTCTATCTTCTTCTGATATTTCTTCACTTATTTCTCTATAATTATTTAAAACTTCCCTAATTATATTCTCTTTATTTAATTTTATATTTTTAGTCATTTGAAATTTTCTAGGTCTTTTTTCTTCTTTGATTTTTTCATAAATTTCTATTAGTTCTTTTGGATTATAGTATAATTGTAAATATGAATTATACATATGTGAAAAGCCTCCTACTTCCATAGCTTCTGAGGTTTTTTCTAAATATTCTTTGAATATTTCATTTATTCCGTCAATCATATTATATGAAATATTTTCTATTTCCTGGTTGCTTAATGTTTCTTCCTTTAGCCTTTCATATATATGTTGCATTGCTCTATCTATTATATTTAGTAATTCTCTTATTTTGTTCTTTATTTCTTCTTTTTTCATTCTATTCTTTTGTCTAAATATATTATTTTCTTCGCTTTTGTGTATATGGTCTATTATTTCTTGAAAATCTCTCAATTTCATGCTTCCTTTCGTGCTTTTTCCACAACTAATTTTAAATCTTTTATAAAGTCTATTTTTTTATTTTCATCTCTCAATAATGCTGCTGGATGCCAAGTTGGCATATACATAATTCCTTTTTTTTCTATCCACTTTCCCCTTGAGGCTGTTATTCCATATTCTTTTCCTAATATATTTTTTAGAGCTACACTCCCTAATAATACTATTATTTCTGGTTTTACTAATAAAACTTGATTTCTTAAATAATTTAAACACGCAAAAGCTTCATCATCTTCTGGATTTCTATTTGATGGTGGTCTACATTTCACAATATTAGCAATATATACTTCTTCTCTTTTTATTCCTAGAATATCAAACGCTAAATTCATTAGTTGTCCTGCTTTTCCTACAAAAGGTTCTCCTTGTCTATCTTCGTCTGCTCCCGGTCCTTCTCCTATAAACATTATTTTAGCATTTTTATTTCCTTCACCAAATACTATATTTTGCCTAGTTTTATATAATTTGCATTTATTACATCCTTTTATCGATTCTTCTAATTCTTCCCATGTTTCAAACATATTTATTACATCCTTTATTTCAATTCTATTATTGCAGTTTCTAACCCATACCTTTCTTTTTCTACTCTATATGAATGTATTAAGTTAGAATTACAAACACTACATATTTTACTATCTATTATGTTTTCTTTTTTAAGTCCTTTTTCTTCTAATATTACTTGATTTATTAATACAGTATCTATTGTCCATTTTTTATTTAAAATAGTTTCTGTTATAATATCATTTTTTTCTATTATACCTTTAAATTCTTTTTCAAACATATCTTTCACTTCTTTTTCTACTTCAAAATGACATTTCCTAATACTTGGACAAATACAACATATTATATCTTTAGGTTCACAATTATATTCCTTTTCCATTTTTTCAATGGCTTTTGTAGAAATTCTTTGTAATGTCCCTCTCCAACCTGAATGAACATTTGCAATTACTTTTTTTATTGGGTCAAAGAATAATAATAAAATACAATCTGCATTTGTTGTTGATAATATTAAATTTTTCTTATTAGTAACTATTCCATCTGTTTCCTTGTATTCTTCTAAATTAAAATCTGGCTCATCTTCTTTTATTTTTTTGTTAGCTATTTTTATTGTATCTGTATGATTTTGATTAGTTTTTACTGTATTTATATAATTACTTCCTATTGAATCACACAAGTTTTTATATGAGTTTATTGCTAATTCATATTCATTTCTTGAAAGTTTTTGCTTATTTACTTTTGCTGTTCTAAAATTTACATCTGTTCCTAAACTGTAAGCATGTCTTATTATGTCACTATATTCTAATAATTTTCTAAATTGAATATATTGAACTCCATTTTTATTCACATGAATTATATTCTCATTTGATAAATCCATATTTTATTTTCCTTTCATTTTTTCTATTATCTCGTCTTTTGTTTTTTGGTCTATATAATTATATTTGTTATCTTTCATTCTTGGATTAAATCCACAAATTGCTTTATATTCACAATATTCACATGGTGTTTTTCCTGCTTTATTATATGGTTTTAAGTCTATTCTTCCTTTTAATATTTCTTTTGCTATATCTTTTATTGTTTTATATATATAATCTTGTAATATTTTAAATTCTTCTTTTTCTACACCATTAGTCCAGTCATGTCTTACTGTTCCTGCTTTTGTTATTGCTGCTGGTACCATTTTAGAGCTTCCTGATTCTAAGGTATTATCATTCATTTTTATTATTTTTACATCTGCTACAATTAGTCCCTTCATTTTGAAGTTTTTTCTTATCATATCTTCAATTTCTTCTTCTGATACTTTTTTATCTGCTTTTATCATTTGCTCTAATAGTGAGAAATAAAATACTCCTGCTGGCATTAAATCTTCTTCTTTACATACAGCATCCATATATGTTAGTAATTGAATTTGTAAACCTGCATAAACTTCATTTAAGTCAATGTTTTTACTTGAAGACTTGTAATCTATTATTCTTAAGTACTTACCATCATCACTTGTTGCAGTATCTATTCTGTCTATTTTTCCTTTTATTTCTACTCTTTTTCCGTCTTCTAGTTCTAAAATTATTGGCTTATATTTTCCTTTTTTATCAAATTCGATTTCTGTTCCTTCTATATTGAAGTCACTATATATTAATGTTTCTATTATATATTTTAAAGCTTGACTAACTATCTTTTTTAGTCTTTTTACTAGTATTTTATATTTTGCTGTTGCTGTAAATATATAATTTTTTGACAAATTTAAGTTTTCATCTATTATTTTTGAAACGATTTCTTGAATTTGTATCTCATCTAGTTCTGGTAAATTTATTTTTTCTTCTTTTACATATTTGAAAAATTCATCTATTGTTTCGTGCATAAATGAACCTGTATTAAAGCTTTGAACTTTTAGTTCTTCTTTTGGCTTAAGCCTTAATCCATATTGCAAGTAATATGAAAATGGACATTTTCTATATTGCTCTAATCTTGATACACTTGTATTTAATGTATTTCCATATAGTTTATTTATATTTTCTTGTTTTATATTTTTAGGAAGATTTGTATATTGTAATCCCTCAAAATCTTCTTCTAATTTTTCGTTCCACTCTAGTTGTTGTTTATAATACTCATAAATATTATACCAAATATTTTCTATTTTTTCTTTATTTTTTAGCTTGTAAATATTTTCAATTAATTCATCATATGTTATTTTTTTATTTACTATTTCATATTTTTTATTTATTACATCACTTTCTTCTGAAAGATTTGGAAATATTTTTTTTATCTTATTTATTAACATTGATGGCCTTAATGACTTACTTTCACTATCTGATGAAGAATATGACATATATATATTGTTTTCTGCTGTTGAAAATACTTTATATATATTGAAATTATCTTCATAAAGATTTTCAATAGTTCCATTTGCTAGTTCTAGTCCATCGTTTTTCAAGATTTCTCTATCACTATCATTTAAAAATCCTTCATCTTTATTTACACTTGGAAATATTCCATCATTTAAACCTATTATAAAAACAGTATCTACTTTGTGACTTCTAGTTCTATCTACATCTCCAAATGTTACTTGGTCTTGAGTTCCTGGGATTTTTCCTAAGCCACTATTTTTCAAACCTATCTTTAATATTTTGTTATATTTATCAAATGTTAATTTATCATTTTTAAATGCGATTACTATTTCATCTAAAATATCTAAAATTATTTTATAACTAGCTATATATTCATTTGCTAAGTCTATTAATCCTAGGATTTTTAGCTCTTCGATTTTTATAGAAATCTTTTCTTCAATATTGTTTTCTTGGATAAATTCATATAATTGTTTTGATATATTTATTCCTGTTCTTTCTTTATCAATATTGTTCTTTAGTTTTATTAGTGGTTTTATAATTTGCTTTCTTATTTCATTTAGTCTTTCTATATCTTGCTTTTTATTCTCATCATTTAATTCGTATTCAAAATCTTTTTTCCACTTATTTCTCTTTATTCCCCATTTGTTACAGTAATTCTCTAGCTTAAATATTTCATCTTGTTCTATATCTAAAAATCCTAATTTTATATAGTTAAAAATTGATTCATTTGAGAAATTACTTGCAAATATTTCTAAAATTGAAATTATATATTGAACAATTATATTTTGATTTAAATCTCTTTTTTCATCTATAAATACTGGTATTTCATAGTCTGAAAAAATACTTCTAATTAAAGAAGAATATGTATCAATATTTTTTGCTATAATTGCTATATCCTTATACCTTAGGCTTTTTTCCCTAACTAATTTTGTTATAGTTTTTGCTATATTTTCTATTTCGGAATATTGATTTTTAGCTAAAAATAAATGTAAATTTTCCACATTTTTCTCATATCTTGTGGATTTTATATTGTATATATTTTTTTCTAGGTGTCTTAATTCATTGTTTTTAAATCTATATTGCTCTTCCAATTTTATTGGTTCTTCTAGTTTTAGTTTTTCCTGATTTACAAGATTCGTTATTTTTCTTAATGTCATTTTATTTGAATAAAAAATATCAATATCAGGATTTGTGTTAAAATCTAACTCGTCTATGCACATTGTCATATTTACTTGTTTTGCATACTTTATCAGTTCTTTAATTACCTCATATTCTTGACTTGTAAATCCTGAAAATTCGTCTATATATATTATACTATTCTTAATAAAATCTACATCTTTTATGTTTTTTGAAAGTATTGTTAGTAAATCTGTTTCTTCAATATATTTTTCTGATATTTGCTCTTCAAAATTTTCATATATTAATTTAATATCTTCTAATTTTGTTTTTAAATACTTGTCTTCTAATTTTTCAGTTTCATCCTTTAATTTTTCTAGACTAATTCCGTGTTTTTTCATTTCTGTAATACTTTGCATTGCTGTTTCTATATTTTCATCAGATTTTCCTAAAAACTTGAAATTATTTTTATTATTATCTAGGATAGAATAAATTAGCATTGCTTTCCCACACTTTGAAAGTGTGCTTTTTGAGTTTCCTCCTACTGTTTGCATAATTCTATGTGCTAGTCTACTAAAGGTTATTACTTCTGCATTTATTACAGCTTCTTCTTTTAAATAGTTCATTAGGTTTTTTTCTGCTGTAAATGAGAATTGTTCTGGTGTTATAAAATATATATTTTCTTGCTTTTCTACTAAGTTTGCTATTTCTGAAAAACAAAAGCTACTTTTTCCACTTCCTGCTTTTCCATAAATTATTCTTAAACCCATTTATTACTTGTATGTTATATTTATATTCTAAATACACATACTCTCCTTGTATAATATATTTAGGTTTTTAAGGTTACCCATAAACCTTTATATAACAATTAATTGATGTAATTGTATCCTTATTTTTATGCTTCTCTTCTCCAATAAAATAAATATTGTTGTGCAAGACCTGCTAAATTTCCAAACTTTTCTTTTGCTAAATTTTCAATTTGTTTTTTACTTACTTTATTTTCATCTTCATTTTTTATGTATAAATCATTCATAACTCTTCTTACCCAAACATCTATTGGAAATACTTCAAATCTTTTTAGACTGGAAAATAATAAAATGCAATCTGCAACTTTTGGTCCTACTCCTGATAAAGTTAAAAGTTTCTCTCTTATTTCTATTGTGTTTGGATTATTTTGTAATTCTTCTAGAACAACTTCTTTTTCCAATATCATTTTTGTGGTTTCATATAATCGTATATCTCTAAATCCTAATCCTAAACTTCTATATTCTTCGACTGTTACACCTTTTAGTTCTTCTGGTGTTGGAAATGTATAATATTCTTTTCCATTCCATTCAATTTTCTTTCCATAATTTTTTGATAGTCTTTCTATTATTCCTTTTATTCTAGGAATATTATTATTAGCTGAAATTATGAAAGAAATTATTGTTTCCCATAATTCTTGATTTAGGATTCTTATTCCTTTTCCATATTCTATACTTGTTTTCATATTATCATCTATTTTTGATAGCTTTTCTTTTATTTCTTCATAATCTCTATCCATATCAAAATATTTGTTTATTTCTTCTTCAAAATTTTCAGTATCACTAACTCCTGTAAAAATGATATTATTATTTTCTTTTTTTACATTTACTACATTATTTTTCCATATTCCAGTATAACTGTCATCAAATTCCTTATTCCACCTAAAACATTGCCCACAGTCAAATATATCCTTTAATTCAAATGAACTTGGACTTTTTATTATATATGTTTGTTCTTTCATATTTCCTTTGTTTCCTTTCTTAGTTAGATATCAAAATATATAATTTTTATTTTTTAATTAATTATTTAAGTCTAATATTACTATTTTATTTAATTCTATTTATATAAAAATTTAAAATTTGAATATTCCTTATTTATTCTTTTATTAATTGTAATTATACTATATTTTTGTTAGTTTGTGTATATTTCTAGTGTAATTTTTACTTTTGCAATTTTTCTCTTATATTCTTTTAAATCCTTGTCCTAATACTTCTCGTGAATTTGTTATTATAATAAAGCTATTTTTATCAATTTTTTTTGCTATTTCTGTTACTTTTGATACATCTCTTCTTGTTACTGCACACATTAATATTAATCTTTCTTCATTTGTATACATTCCTTTTCCATATATTCCTGTCGTTCCTCTTTCTATTGTTCTACCTATTTTGGTTGCTATTTCTTCGCTTTTTTCAGATACTATGAAAATGAGTTTTGTAAAATCTATTCCTTCAAATAATATATCTATTATTTTTCCCATTAAATAAATAGCAATTCCTGAATACAAGCCAATTTCTATTTCTCTGAAAAACAACATATTTAATGTTACAATTATTATATCTATTATAACCATTATATTTCCTGTTCTTATATTTGGTTTGTACTTTTTTGCTATATATGTTACCATGTCTGTTCCTCCTGTTGAACTATTTACTTTTAGTATTATAGCTGTTCCTACTCCTATTATTATTCCTCCATATATACATGCTAAAAATCTGTCTTGTGTTAATGCTTTGAATTTGTCTAACCAATCAATAAAGAACGATAATGATATTGTTCCTATTAAAGATTTTATAAAAAAACTTTTTCCAATTTTTAATATTGAGATTAAAAATAATGGAATATTTAACAATATAATAGTTGTTCCCATTGGTATTTTTAATAGGTAATATATAATTGTTCCTATTCCAGCAATTCCTCCTGAGGATAATTGATTTGGCAACAGAAATAATGATATACCTATTGATATTACAAATGAGCCTAAGATTGTTCCTAATATTTCTGTTATTTGCTTTTTTATATTATTCATTATATCACCTTTATATAAGTATTTGTATTTTTAGGGTATTTTATACAAATTAAAGAAGTCTAAGATATACAATCATATGTAAAAATTTTAAATATCAATTTTATTTATTTCATATTGCTATCATAGATATTAAATTTTAGATTCTCAAAATAATCAATATTACAATCCACAGATTTTCAAAAAAGCTTTTAATAGCACTTGACAATATCCCTATTATTTGGTATCATAATAATTGCTTAATTATGCGGGAATAGCTCAGTTGATAGAGCGCTGCCTTGCCAAGGCAGAGGTCGCGGGTTTGAGCCCCGTTTCCCGCTCCATATAGAATTTTAATTATTTTTTCTATTTTAGTACTATTAATTAAGTCTTTGCATATAATTAATTATATATGGCGACATAGCCAAGTGGCTAAGGCACGAGTCTGCAAAACTCTGATCCCCGGTTCGAATCCGGGTGTCGCCTCCAACGACGTATCTGTTCGAACTAATAGAACAGAATTGGTACAAAAATCAATCAGAAAAAAATCTGGTTGATTTTTTTGTTGCCTAAAAACAATATTAAAATCATCCAAATGAAAGGATGTGCTAAAAATGAAGATAATTAAGCAAGAACTAGAATTTGAGGAATGTCTAAAACAGCGACTTGAATTTATATGTGAATTTGCTAAAGTTACCCCTACTTTTATAAATGGCAGTATTAGAATGTTAGCTAAAACTAATCTTACATATATTGAGCCACATAAAGTAATTATTAAAAATATTACTTTTCTAGTTTTCAATTATTCAAATGATGTATATATTTCAAATTTAACTAAAAAGATTAAATTATCAGAGTTAGAAGAATATTTGAAAAACATATAAATTGTAAATATTTGACATTTCTTTGAATCGTGATATAATATAGGCAATAAATTATGTATATTTACTCGGCAAGAGCTAGATATATTATTATGAGTACTTTGAAAAAATTATATTATATTGCATTATTATATTTTAGTTTATGATAAATGGATTTAAGAGATGTCAGTAGTACTCGTATGTACTTTGATGTCTCTTTTTTGAGATTGGAGGTTTTGGAAATTGAATGATGAAAAGAAAAAATGTGGTTTATATATGAGAGTATCAACAGAAGACCAAGCTAGAGAAGGATTTAGTCTACCAGAGCAAAAAGAACGATTAGAATCTTTTTGTAAATTTAAAAGTTACGAAATAATAGATTATTCCACTAAAGATATTGTAGTTAGAATATTTGATTTATATTATAATGGGTTCTCTTATCAAAAAATAAGTAATTTATTCAATGAAGAAAAAGTATTAGGAAAAGATAATTGGCGAGATTCCACTATTGTTACTATTCTTGAAAATGAAATATATAAAGGTGATTTCGTTCACGGAAAAAGAACAAAGAACCCTACTTATTATGAAGATGTAGTTGAACCAATTATTTCAAAAGAAATGTGGGCTGATTGCCAAGTACAGAAAAAGAAAAACTCGAGAAGTTACCAAAGAACATTGAAATATCTATATTTACAGAAATTGAAATGTCCTAAATGTAACAGAATATTAGGAGGAAAAGCCACTACAAAGAAAAATGGTAAGACATACTTTTACTATTATTGTAATGATTGTAAAGTTCAGTTTAAAGAAAATGTAATAAATGAGTATTTTGAGTAATTTATAGATGAATTAACCGAATATGACTCTGTTGTAAATCAATTCTTCTTGCCTATGATAAAGCAAAAATTTGATGAACCTAAAGAAGAACTAGAAAAGGAAATTATCAAACAAAATGAAAAATTTGAAAGAATTAGAAAAGCATATATTAACGGAGCATTTGGATTAGATGTATATACTAAAGAAACTGCTATTGTAGAAAAAAGTATAGAAAATCTTAAAAACGAATTAGATACTACCGATTGTGCAGAAGAATTAAGATTTAAACCAAAAGACATTTTATTAAAGAGCGATATTGATTTTATTAACAAAATTAAGATAAACAAAGAATATCAAGAAAGAACAAAAACTTGGAAAGATTATACTCGTGAAGAACAAGCAGATTTAATAATGAAATATGTTGATGATATTGAACTTACTTTAGTTGGTAAAGAAGTTGTTGTTAAACAAATAAACTTTAGAGATTCAATTTGTAAGCCTTGCCAAGAATTATATAACAATGGATATATTGATACAACAAAGCCTATGTTATTAGGAAATGTATTAGGAAGTGTCAGATTTAGTAACTATTTGCCAGAGGCAGAGGTTGGCGAAATTATAATGAGATTAAGACAATACTATGATGTAAGTTTTGCAGATGCAACTTACTATGTAGATAAGCAAATGTTTTACTTTAACTTTGCTGAAAATAATAGTGCTATTGTTAGGGTATTCCCTCTACAAGACTATTATAAACTTGATTCAGAAGGTAAAATGCCAACTTATGAATTTGGAATTATCTATATAAATGAGGAAGATAAATTTCAAATGCTGAATAATTGTTGCAACTATAAATGTACTTCTGCTATGTTGCAACAATCAAATTAACGTGGCACGTTTTGTTTTTACGAAGTAAAAATGAAAGTGGCGATAGTTAATTTGAATAAATTTTATCCCTGTGGGAGAAAATTTATTGCCTCGCAGAGCCCCCTGTTATGATAGTATGTCATAACATATAGGGGGTTAGGACTTGTGACAAGGTCAAAGTCCTGTACTACGAAGAAATTTCAAAGGAGGAATAGTTTGAAAGAAAAATATATAAAAATAAAACCAAAATAAAATAAAAAGGGCATAGTTCCCCCTTCCCCCAAAAAATTCAAATTATATAATGAGAGTGGATTCTGATATTTTGGATGTAATAAGCGCTTGTAATTCATCAATTGTTAAACCAAGAGAAATTAGTTGCTTTGTTGATTGCATAAAATTGTTTTTAGTAAATTTAATTTTATCTTTATCGGTAGTTTCAACTTTTGCCACATCTGTAGGATTAAAAAGCTCACCACTTGAAAGCATGTGATAAATAGCAACTAATATTTTTCTGGCAATAGCAATATAAGCACGTTTCTTACCTCTACGTTTAGAAAGAATGTTAAACTTTTTAGCATAATAATCATTTGCTTTATCTTTTACAGCACAATGTGCAACTTCAACAAGTGCAGGTTTTAAATATACACCAGCTCTAGAGATTTTTACAGATTTCTTTTTACCAGCTGATTCATTACATCCAGGAGCAAGACCTGCCCAAGAAGCCAAACGATAATGAGAAGAAAATTGATTCATATCTGTACCGATTTCAGAAATAATTGTTATTGCAGATTTTCGGTCAATTCCAGGTATTGAACATAAAAGATTAATAGCACTTTCATATGGTGCAATAATAGAATCAATTATTCCTCTTATGGTTTTAATTGATTTATCTAAATAATCAATATGTTCTTGAATAACATTCATACGTTGCTTTTGAGTATCTTCCCAAGAGATACCACTAATAGAATTAAGGATATCTTCATTAGAGGATTTACAACGCCAATCAATATTTTTTAAAATATCTTCGTCATTATACTCATTTTGTGATAAAATAGTATTGATGATAGCAGAAGATGTTTTACCAAAAATATCAGAGAAAACTAAATCTAATTTGCAATTACCAACAGTAAGAGAATTTGTAAATCTGTTCTTTTCAGAGGTACGCATATTAGTTAGTTTGTAAAGATAACGTGTAAGTTCTCTGAGGATTCTAATATCTTTGTTTGGAATAAAACTACCACGTACTATTCCAAGTTTAAAAAAATCAGCAATCCATTTGGCATCTTTGTTATCATCTTTTTCGCCTTTAATACATCTAACCCATTTAGGATTAGCAAGGACGACATTAGAAATATGACCTTCTAATGCATTGTATACAGGAACATAATATTTTCCGGTAGATTCCATGCATACATTCTGACAATCGTTAGCTAATAACCAATTTCTAAATTCAATTAGAGAATTATTAAAGGTAGAAAAACGTTTACGAAGATATTGAGGTTTGACGGAAGTAGAGTCACAAATGACAGCTACTATAAAAGATTTGTGCACGTCAACACCGCAAGCTTTGTGATAAATAACTTCCATGATAAAAACTCCTTTATATAATAAATTTTTTAGGGAATAAAGGGACTGTGCAATTAACACTATAAAATAACTATCAGTCAATGATTAGTTTACAGCCTCAAGGGACTACTTATGTGTGCTTGAAACAACTGCACTTGCACTGTTTTTTATGCTGATTTAATCTGAAAGTTGCAGAAATCTGCAACTCCCCTCTCCGTGCTTTGTAGTATATATTCCCTTAAGGTAATTATATAATGAAAATGCTTCTAACTCAAGGCTTTCATTCCTATGTGTGCCTTTAAGCGAAGCAAGAAAGGAATGGAATTTTTTATGGAGCAAGAATTAGCATATTCTTTTCATTTGGGTAGTGATAAAAATAAAAGTAAATTAGCAAAAAAAGTTGCAAAAGAAAATGTATCTGGTACAACTTCTCTATCTAATAATGCAATTCAAAATGCAAAAGATTTATCAGATGTGAACAAACATAATTTGAGGGATTATGATAATCAAAGAGAATTAATTAGAACGATTTATGGAACAAACGATATTGTCGAAGATGTTAAGCAAGTATATTTAGATGAATTTGAAAAAGCAAGAATTGAATATAACAACAAACAAACTCGTGAAGATAGAAAAATTGACGATTACTTCAAAAAGGTATGCGATTCACATAATGATATTGCTTGTGAAATTATAATAGAACTTGGAGATATAGACTTTTGGAATGATAAAGATGAAAGATATAGAGTTAAAATGGTTGATGTATATAATGAGCAAGTAAAGGACTTAATTAAAATTGTACCAGATTTTAAAATAGCAAATGCAACAATACACTTTGATGAAGTTTCTCCCCATATGCACATTGTAGGTGTTCCAGTTTCTTATGATTGTAAAAGAGGAATGAAAAAACAAGTAGTAAAATCAAAGTTATTTACTAAAACCACATTAACACAAATACAAGATAAAATGAGAAATGCTTGCATAAAGTCTTTTAATAAGTTCTACGATATGGATTTTAAACTAAAAGAGAAGCAAAAGGGCAGAAATCAGGACATCAATGTTAATGAAATGGGCAATTATAGAGAAATAAAGAAACAGCTAAAACAGAAAGAGCTAAAACTTGAAAAAGCTAATAATCAAACAAAAAAACTTGATAATACCAGTAATGATATAAATACAATATTAAATAATTTAAAACCTACTTTGATGAATAAAAATAATATGGTTATTTCAAACGAGGATGTCCAAAAAATCAAAAATTATACTAATTACGTAAAAGATATTACTAAAACTGTTAGAAATGTAAATGACTTGAATATGGCGATTAAGGATTTTGAGCATTCTGCTTTTGAAATAGAAAAAGAAAATCGTTCACTTAAATATGAAATAGAACTAAAAGATAATGAAATCGGCAGTTTAAAAAATGAACTCTCTACTAAAGATAAAATTATTGGCAGGTTACAAGCTGAAAAAGAAAAGCTAAAACAAGAGTTAGAAAAATTCAAAGGCTTTTGGCATAATATTATGAGCCATTTTCATAAAAGAATTTGCTATAACAAGGATGACAATTATAAAATTGTTAGTGATGACCTATATAAAAATAGAATATTTGATGACAACGACAATGAAATTGCAAATAATATTGCTAGAAGAGTAACTATACCCAATGAAGACAAGCAAACTAAAAATAAAAAGAAAAATAATGATACTAGATTTTAAAAGGAGGAAATTGTTATGGAAGAAGATAAAGTTAAAAACGTAATAAATATAATTAAAGATATGAGTATAAAAGATAAATTAAGATTAGGAATATGCTTAACTACAAGCGATTGGGCTAATATTTTATATAATAAGGCTGAAATGTATGAGAAATTTGATACTATGTTAAAAGAAGTTGATAAAGAATACAGAACTACATTGATAAATTTTGCAAAATATAAACTTGTAATGTTTACAATGGCTAAAATAATGGAGATGAAACAATCTGAAAGAAATAAAGTTGTCTTATATACATTCAATAGTATTAAAATGTATTGAAATTAACATAAAAATATGGTATAATGTTATTATCCAATTTTTGAAAGGAGTGTCTTATATGGCAAACTTTTGGCTTATACAACGTGGAACTTTTGAAGAAAAAGGTAAGTATCTTACTGGTTCTGATGGAGTTGTATCACTTGACTACATGGGCTCCGCAGAGTTCGAGTTCGGTGCAATTCCAAAAGCATTTCGGCGTTTAATGTATCATTTTTCTGAGTATGAAGTTTTTAATACAGGTATTTATACTCCAGAAAAAGATGAGCTGATGGTATTCTGCAAGAAAAACTGCTCGACGATGATAATACAGGCTATTAGCCAGTATATTGAAAAACCTTATCATCTCAAAGAGTATTCAGAACTTGAAAAAGTACCCAAAGCGAGAAAAGAAGACACATCATACGATGGTCGCCACAGTAATTTCTGGTGGTGCATTGATATTAAAGAATCGTATGGCGATTGGATGGCATTTTTATCGCCTCATTCCAAACTTTTAACAGAGGCGATAAAAAATGACTATCAAGACTGGTGGCTGACTAAGTATCCAGAAGAACGCGAAGAATAATATAAGAAATCTCTTCGTTGGTAAAAAATGGAGGGGATGCCTATTTCAAGGTATTCTCTCCATTTTTTACAAAATTTCTTATAATTTTATTGCAATTTACTAAAAATATGATATACTTTAATAAATTGATTGATATTTGTATCAATCGTTAAAGGTGTGAAAAAGTTGTAGATATCTACGTTGTTCTCTCCAATTTGAAGATGGACTATATAATGATTTATATATGGATTAATATTAATAATCCTATATTAATTTAAAGTGGAAAAATATTTGACAAATACCAACAAAAATGTTATTATGTAGTTACATTAAATAAAACATTCAAAGTTCTGCGAATGTCATTTGTACTTGTATGTGTATCGCAACTACACATACTTTTTTTATATAAAAACAGGATAGACCGCAACATTCTATCCTGTTTAATAATACTATTATGTATTATCTGCTTTACTTTTTTCATCTTTTGTATTTGCTTTCGTAGACTTTAATGTTTCAATTTCTTCTTTTTGTTTTAATAATCTATCTACTAGTTGCAAAATTAGTTCTGCGTTTGTCATATGTACTTCCCCCTTTCAGTCCTTATGTAAAAGATTACCTTTTGACAAGAAAGGTTGTTAATATATTACAATAATTTACAATATAAAACAAGCAAACACAGTAAAAATTTACAATTAATTTATAATATAAATAACATATAATTAAATTTATCAAATTCATTGTGATTTTATGTAAAACATGATATTATATTAAAGTAAAATTTTCGTAGCTATGCGAGAAAAAAGAAAAATAGCAAGTTGCAAATTCTCATATTACAATTGTAAGGAGGAAAATCATGGACAAATTAGATTTAAAAACAAAACTATTCTTGTTTATCACAGGTGCTACTATTGAAAAAGAAAAGAAATATACAATAAAAAAAGTTAAAACAAATGTTGTATATATTTTTGATAGTTATGATGAATTTAAGAATTATTTTAGTGAATATGTCAGTGAAGTTAAAGAAGATGTGATTAATCTAGCTATTTACACTCAATCTAAAAGAGGAGCAATAGTAGCCCTAAAAGGGTTATGTGATCACATTATAACTAAAACAAAATTATTACAATATGATATTAAGGATTTATCTCAGGATGAAATAAATCTTATTCATCAAAAAAGTAAAATTACTCAATTAGAAAAAGTAAAAGAATGGGAAGCTCATGATTTATGTGCACCAGGTGATGCCATAGGTTCTGCTGCTGAAAGATGTGCATATTTTGACTATAATTGTCATGAATGCTTACTCGAATTTGCATCACATGAAGTCGAGCATGATCCAATAAAGTTTAAATTGGTTAACTCTTTTTATAACAAGGATTAAACTACATTGTTGAAAATTATGAAAAGAAAATCAAATTAATATGTAATATTTTTGAAGAAAGGTTCGTATTTGTCTAAAAAAAGATTGTAAATTTTTTTACAATCTTTTTTAGCTTTTTCATTTACTTTCTATTAATTCACTCTTATACTCTTTATCTCCTACCTTAAAATTAATAAATAATTTCTTCGCTAAATCTTTTTTAGTAATGTTGAAAGATACACTATATCCACCATCTCCTGCTGTTCCTCCACCAGCTTCTTGATATTTATTTCCTTCTCCATCTGTAATATTTAGCATTTCTTCACATTTTTTTCTAAATTCGTCTCCTACCATATCTTTTCCTGAAGCTATTAAATTTAGGTAGTCTTCTGATTTAAAATTCATCACAAATTTTGTTTCTGTTAATGTTATTTTTAATATTTCTAATCCTGGAATTTCATTTGCTAATTTTAAATTTATAGTTTCTCTTTTATTCATTTCATCTGGAATATCAAATTCAAATAACCATTTATAATTACTTAAATCAATATTTTTAATATTCATTTGGTCATTTTCGCCTTTGCTAACATCTAAATATCCTATATCAAATATTTTTATATATATTTTATTGCTTTTAGGAAATTTATCCCTAGTTTCAATATGTATATCATTAATTGCTGTTTTTTCATTTTCATTTACTGATATATTTCCTATTCCACCACTATTTGCTAAGTATGGACTGTATATATCTTTATTATTATATACTCCAAGTTCTTTTCCCATAAAAATTGCATTATAATCATATTTTTCATTTTCACCAAAATGCATTCCCGAAAATATTTGATAAATATTCTTATTTTCGTCATATACTACGTATGAAAATGATAACATTTTATAATCAAATTCCTTATTTAATTTAAAATTAACATTTGCTTTAAAAGTATCATCAGTTATACTAATTGAATCTATTTTAACTCCTATTCCATCTTGAAATACATAGTCCATTCCTTCTACCTTAGCACAGTTTTCTTCTTGGTTATAAGATAATTTTCCTTTTGTTTCTACTGTTGGTATCTCTTTAAATGCTTGATACCTATTATCCATATCAATTAGTTCATAAAGTTTATATGCAATAATGCCTATAACAGCCATAAGTATTATTACTAAAATGCCTACTACGATTTTGTTCCATAATTTCATTTTTTCTTTTTTCATAAAAATCCCCCTTTTCTTCTGTGTAACCTAGCCATCATTAGTTTTCTTTTATAACTTTTAGTCTTTTGGCTTTGCTCCATAAATTTCCTTTTATTTTGCTTTGTTCACTTAGTTAAATCATAGCATACTTTTACAAATTCAACAAGTTTTTCATCATTAAATTTCTTTTTTGTTATATACATTTATTTTACAAATAGCTTAAATATATATTAGAAAGATTTACCAAACAAAACAACAATACATCTATATAAATTTTTGCTAAAAAATACCGATATTTACAATATTTTATTATTTTTTATCTAATTATTATAGTTTCTTTTAGTAAATGTCTTTACTTTTTAATTTTAACATGTATACCCTTCATATTTGGAAAGGCATTAACCAACCTTCTATGAAGCATAGATTTTTCTCTTAATTTTTGTGTTACAAATTGTGTTATTTCTTCTGTATTATCTTTTGTTGCTTTTATTCCTTCTGCTTTGATTGCAGCTACTATTCTAGATGAAATAATATTATCTGTAATAAATATTAATAATAATAGTCCTGATATTATGTGCAATCCAATGTCACTAAGAGATGAATACCAATTAAAAAATACTGGATTTGTAAAGTATGATATTATCATTCCTAAAAGCCCAAATGGAATTAATGTTTCTAAGCAAATTCTTCCATTTATATTATATTTTTTATTACTATAATCCCACCATCTTGCATGATATTTTTTCTCTAATATATAACTTGTTAAATATTCTATTACTGAACATATAATTACAGACATAAAGAATAGTGCTATTGGGTCATCTAAATATTTTTTTAGTAGAATAGTTATTGCTAGTGCTCCCCATCCATATATTGGGCAATATGGACCGATTAAAAATCCTCTGTTTATAAATCTTTTTTCTTGTATTAATTTACAAATTACTTCCATAAGCCATCCGAAAAATGCATATGTTATGAATAATAAAAAGTATATTTCTATTGTGTGTAAAATCTCCATTTTTTCCTCCTATTTAAATATTTTAAAGTATATCATAAATTTTAAAAAAAACAATAATAAAATAACAGAACTATAAATTTTCATTTCAATTTTATAGTTCTGCCATTTTATTTAAGATATCTTAATAAATTCATACTCATACCCTGAAACAGTATTTGTATCATATTTGTACCCTTTATAAACTCCTCCATCTTCATCACTTAAATCAATGTCAAGTTTTACATTACAAGTAAAATGTTCATTTAGGTTGTTTATAATATTAATATTAAAACTCAAATTATAATTTATGTCTTCAAGATTTACATTTGCCTCTTGCAATACTTTTCCATTAAATGATACCGTATTTGCATCACTAGATGCTGCATAATTTGTTATAATATCTTGATTCATATATTCTAAAGTAATTGGATTTGAGCAGTCTGAATAAAATGTAGGTTTTGAGTAATCTGTATTATCATTTTGACTATTATTTGTTATTATATTATACTCAATTTTTTCACTCTCTGGTTCTTCAATTTCTTTGTATTTAGCAAAGTCTAATGCATTTTTATAATTTACATATTGATATCCTTTATCTGAACCTGTTGTGATTTTTACATTATCTATATATAATTCTTTAACTGTGTTTTCACTTGTCATATCATATACTGTGCTTGTATTATCTAAGTATATTGCAATATCTGAATATTGCAATATACTTAAATCTTTTAATGATTCATTTTCACTTTTATCAATAGCATTTGCACTACTATATACAATTATCTTGTGTATCTTAAATATTGGATTTTCATTTTCTTCTGCTGATTTTACAATTTGTTTTGTAAATTCTTCTCTTGCAAATACTTTTTTAAAAACTAAATCATAATATAGAAATGATGTGACACATAATATCAATATTAATATTGTAAAAACTAATTTATAATTTTTAATTCTAATTTTTTTCATGTTGACTCCTTTTATTTAAGTCTATTATATAACATTTCCATATAAGAAAATACTTTTTTGTGCCAGTCAGGGTCACTAGCATATCTTTGATTAACACCTTCTAATGTTGGTCCATTGTAATACCAAGCACTTGCAGTTTCTCCTCCATATATTTTTGTTCCTGATGGATTTAAGTAGTATTTTACTAAAGATTTTGAAACTGTTTCTATTCCTTCTTCATATGTAGTAAAATCGTATGATGATTCATATGGTGTTTGGTCATATGAGCCATATCCAAATAAGTTATGTTTTTCTTGTGCTATTTGTGATGTTCCCCAAGCACTCTCATGTATTGCTATTGATGCTATAAATAACCCATTTACATTATATTTTTTATCTACATTATAAAATACTTCTGCATTACTCTCAAAAATCTTATTTTTATCATTTGGTATTCCCTTAAATATTTTTTGATAGTCTTTTAATGTTAATCCTGTTGATTTATTTAATTCCATATTTATATTAACTTTAATTAAAATTCTTTGAATTCTGTTTTTCTCTACTATATTAGGTGTTACATATGCTGATGTTAGATTTTTTGTTGGTATGTATCCTTCAATATTATCAAAAGACACTTTACACCATTCTTCATTTGGTAATTCTAATAATTTTACATCTAAACTTTGTTTTATTTTAGCAACTTCTTCTGAATTATCATTTGCTTCTTTTCTTAAACTTGTATCTGTTGTTAAATATACTATATCTCCAAGATGAATTTTTAATTTAGCTAAGAAATCTGATGTTCCTATATCTAATATTTCTGGTACAGGTTCTTGTGTTGTATGTTTTTCTAATATAATTTCTTCAATAAATTCTCCATTTTCATATGTTTTTACTAAAGCTACACTTTCTTTTCCTAAAGCTCCTTTTTGTAAAACAATTTGTTCTCCTCTTGGAAGAGTTGCATTTGCTTGAGACTTTATTTCAAAATCTATATTTCTTTCTTCAGATACTTGTTCTTTTACTTTCTCAAAACTAGAATTTTCCGAGATTATTTTTTGCATATTTAAAGCTCTTCTATTTATTTCAAAATCACTAGGTATTGTTGCTGTTTCTACTTTTTCTTTTTTATTTTCTTCTGTTTCTTTTGTCGCTGATTCCTTAGAAAATACATCTTTAGGAAATGCAGCTATGATTATTAATATTAGAACTGAAAGAATTATGATTAGATTTGAAAGTCTTACACTTTTTTTATTTTGATGAAATGATGTTTCTTCTGATGCCATTACAACTTTTGTTTTCTTTTTAGTTGGATTAGTTGTCTTTTTTCTAGTTTTAGCACTAGTGGTTTTTACTTGTGCTTCTTGCTGTGTATATCTAATTTGTTGTAATTCTTTGAATACTTCTGATAAGTTTCTTTCATCTTTAATAGATTCTTCTTTATCTTTTAACACATATATTCCCTCACTTTCCATAATAATATACATTCATATTATACAATATTAAAATTTTTCTGTCTACAAATTTAGATAAAATTCAAATGGGAATTTTAGAGAATTATTTGTATTTTGGCTATTTATAAAAAAAAGTGTAATTTAATAGCTTTTTTTGTTAAATAGTTCTTTACTAAATATCTACAAATCCCTTGCAAAATCTGTAAAATAGTATATAATATTGGAAGTTAAGAGGTGAAAATTTTGAATATAGAACAAGCAGAAATAGAAATAGGATATACTTTTAAAAATAAAAACTTATTAAAAAATGCTTTTACACATACTTCTTATGCCTATGAAAAAAATGTAAATAGTAATGAAAAATTAGAATTTCTTGGTGATAGTATTTTAGAATTCATATCAAGTAAGTTTTTATATAATAATTATACAAATTTACATGAAGGAGAAATGACTAAAGTTAGAGCTACTGTGGTATGTGAAAAAAGCTTATATGAAATTGCGAAAAAACATAACTTTGGTGAATTTTTATTTTTAGGAAAATCTGAAATTGTAAATGGTGGAAAAAATAGACCTGCTATACTTGCAGATAGTGTTGAAGCTGTAATTGCTGCTATGTATTTAGATGGTGGTTTAGAAGTTGCTGAAAAATTTATTATTGAAAATTTAAAAGCTCAGATTAAACTTGCTACAATTCATGTTGGTGATAAAGATTATAAAACTGTGTTACAAGAAAAATTACAAGAAAATGGTGATGTTAAAATTTCCTATGAAATCATAAGTGAATCAGGTCCAGACCATGATAAAAGTTTTGAAGCTCAAGTTATTTTTAATGGTAAAGTTTTAGCAAATGGAACTGGCAAAAGTAAAAAAAGTGCTGAAATGCAGGCTGCAAAGAAAGCTTTAGAAATTTTAAAATAGAAAAGAGGTAAATCTATGAAACATCAATATATAATTCCTATATTTGTGCCACATTTAGGTTGTCCAAATGATTGTATTTTTTGTAATCAAAAATCAATTAGTGGTCAAAAAAAGAATATGACAAAAGAAGAAGCAAAAAACATAATAGATAATTACCTAAAAAATTTAAATGATTCAGATGCATTAATAGAAATAGCATTTTTTGGTGGTAGTTTTACAGCAATTAATGAAAATTTACAAAATGAATTATTAGAACTTGCATATACATATGTTAAAGAAGGAAAAGTTGAAAGTATAAGGATTTCTACTAGACCTGATTACATAGATAAAAATATTTTAAAAAGACTTAAAAAATATAAGGTAAAAACAATTGAATTAGGTGTTCAATCTGCAAACGATTTCGTTCTAAAAAGAGCAAATCGAGGTCATACTTTTGAAGATGTAAAAAAAGCTTCTAAGTTAATTAGATGGTATGGTTTTAGATTAGGTCATCAAATGATGGTTGGCTTGCCTGACAGTACAAGACAAGATGAAATAAATACAGCAAAAGCATTAATAAAATTAAAACCTAAAATGGTTAGAATTTATCCGGTTTTAGTTGTAAAAAATACTAAATTGGAAAAAGAATATGAAGATGGTATTTATAAAGCTTTACCTTTACCTCAGGCAGTTGAAACTTGCAAACAACTGGTTAGAATGTTTTCTGATAAAAATATTGATATAATACGAGTTGGTTTACAAAATACTGATGAAATTTCAGACCCATCTTGTGAAAAAAGTGAAGTTGTTGCTGGTCCATATCATCCAGCTTTTAGACAACTTGTTGAAGCTGGTTTATGGTATGATGCTATTGTTGAAAAAATCAAAAAGTTAAATGTCAAAGTAAAAGAAGTTCAAGTTACTGTAAATCCTTTAGATGTCAACAATGTTATTGGTCATAAAAAAGATAATGTATTGAAACTAAAAGAATTCTATGATGTAGATTTGATTTTAAAACAAGATACTAATATTAAACAAGGTAAGTCTAAAATTGATATTACTAAAACTTACGCTGATTTTTTGGAAGAAAATGAAACTAAAAAAGAAGTTGTTAAAAAATAAACATTTATCAAAAAGAGAAAGATTTATGAATTTTTAACAAATCCCCCTTTATTTAATATTTATTAGTGATATAATACATATAAATATTAAATAAAGGGGGAATTAATTTGAAAAAGAAAGTTATAATTATTGTAGCAGTTGTTATTGCTGTTTTGGTAATTATTATTGGAGGTTTTACTTATTTTATGGCATCTGACTTAAAACAAGAAGAAAAATTAGCAACAGAGATGGCTGAATTAAATGAATTGCTTAATAAAGAGGATTTTGATAAAAATCTTATTAAAGAAAGATTAGATAGAATTGTCACAAAAGGAGATTATGCTCTTGTTGAAAAAGCTTGTAAACAGTATTTATCTGATGTTTTTAATGTTAGTCAAAAAATAGCTGATACATTAAGTAATGATTCAATCTCTAAACTATTATCAATAGAAAACTATAAAACAGATGGTCCAGAATTTAATAACACGAAGAAATATATTTCTGAAACAAAACAATCATTAGCAGAACTTAAAGATAATTATTATGAACTATTAACAGAAGAAAAAGTAATGTCTTATATTAATGATAAAGGGTTAGATAGTTACTATACTGATTTATATAATAAGGAAGTCATAGGTGATTTAGAAAATGAAAGAAATGATAAAACTGTAGATGAAGCTATGAATGGTATTATTACATTATTAGATAGTGCAGAAAAAATAATTGACTTTTTAATAGAAAATAAAAATGCTTGGCAGGTAGATGGAGAAAGTCTTGCATTTACTTCTGATTCAGCACTTAATAAATATAATGAATTATTAGAAATGCTACCTATAAATTAAAAAATTTTTATTTTTAATAAAATTATAAAATAAAAAAAGTAGCTAAGTTACACTAGCAAATCTATCGCAAGTCTTTTTAAAAGTCACTTTTACTTGTTATATAAGAAAAAAATACATTAAGTATGCTAAAAAAACTAGCAATTAATGTATTTTTTATTTAGGTAGTTTTTATTTAAGAATTTTATATTTTTAAATTCTCAGCATATTTATTATTAACTATTTTCTCAAATGGTACTTTTTTAGTTAATTCTCCTGCTTGTGTCATTACTTCTTGTAATCTTTCAAAGCTTTCTTCTTTTAACTCAGGAGTCTCATTCCAAGCCTCAATATCTTTGTATGTTTGTACTGCACTTTCTAACATTTCTACACTTGTATCTGGAAAGAAACTTTGGATTACTTCTGCTATTTCTTTAGCTGTATGTTCTTTTACCCATTTTTGTCCCTCATATATCGCTTCTGTAAATTTTTGTATTATTTCTTCATTTTTTTCTATATAACTCTTTTGGGCAAAATATGCTGTATATGGTATATCTCCTGCTGCTTCTCCTACTGATGCTACTATATATCCTTTTCCTTCTTTTTCTGTCATTGAAGCAGTTGGCTCAAATAATGTTACATAATCTGCATTTCCTGATGCAAATGCCCCTGCCATTAAATCAAATTTGATACTATCATCTAATATTACATCTGTTTCTAGATTTATTCCATTTTTCCTTAGTACATATTGTAATGTCATAAATGGAACTCCACCTTTTCTTCCTGGTATAATTGTTTTTCCTTTTACATCTTCCCAAGAAAATTTGTCTGTTTTATTTCTAGCTACTAAAAGTGAACCATCTTTTTTAGTCATTTGTGCAAATACTTGTGTATAATCTTCTTTTCCTTCATTATATACATATATTGATGCTTCTGGTCCGTGCAAATCCTATGTCACTTTGATTTGATAATACTGATGTCATTACTGCATCTGCTCCTTGACCTGTTGTTAATTCTATTTCTATTCCTTTTTCCTTGAAAAATCCTTTATTAATTGCTACATATTGTGGAGCATAAAATACTGAACGAGTTACTTCACTCAACTTTACTTCTGTTAATCCATCTTTGCTATTATTGCCTTTTTTCTTGAATGTAAAAACTCCTAAAATTAATACTAATAATAAAATTATGAGCATTATTACATATGTTCTCTTTTTCATTTTTTTCCTCCTTTTTTAGTATATTTTATGTTTATCTCTCTAAATTGTGTATGAAAACAAAGAAAATACACCATATAGTCCTTTAAAATAGTTTTCCTATTCTACTATATGGTGTATTTTAATTTAATAATTCTTCAATTTAGTTATTTTAAAGTAATTCTATTGGTATTAAATTATTATATTTATCAATTGGAAATATATCTTTTGCTAAACAAATTACTCCACATTCTCCTATCTCCATTCCAAATTTCTGTGTAACATAAAAATTCTTTATTGCTTGATATACTTTATTATACTTTTTTGCAATATTTTATACAAATTTATAGTAATACTATAAAATTTGTATATTTCATATTTTTTCTTTTCTTATTTTACTTAAACCTTCTTGATTTTAGTATAGCTTTTTCTAACATTAATACTGCTAAATACATTAATCCTGCAACCACTCCTAAGATGATTACACTTGCCATTACTAAATCTAGTTTAAATACTTGGCCTCCATATACAATTAAATAGCCTAATCCTGCTTTTGATACTAAAAATTCTCCAGAAATAACTCCTACTAAAGAAAGACCTATGTTCACTTTTAAAGAATTTATAAATGTAGAAATATTTGCTGGTAAAACGATTTTTGTTAATATTTGAAACTTACTTGCATTATATGTCTCTGCCATTTTTATTAAATCTCTATCTGTTTTTATAAATCCATTTAGATTTTCTAATATAGTTACTACTAATGAAATTGCGATTGCCATTACTATTATTGCTGGTGTTCCTGCACCTACCCATATTATTATTATTGGTCCGAAGTGCTACCTTAGGTAAACTATTTAATACTACTAAATATGGCTCCAAAACATCTGCTAAAAATTTTGACCACCATAATGCAATCGCTATGATTGTTCCTATTATTGTTCCTAATAAAAATCCTACAACTGTTTCATATACTGTTACTCCTATATGTTTTAGCAAGTCATTTGAGCCTAAATTCATAAATGTTTCAAATACTCTACTTGGTTTACTTGTTATAAAACTATCTATCACATTTAAATTTGCAAGTATTTCCCATATTCCTAAGAATGCTATTAATATTGCAATTTGTGTTATAAATATTATCACTTTTCTTTTTTTATTTTTCTTTAAATATTGTTTTCTTTCCTTTGATATTATAAAATTATTCATCTACACCAAGCTCCTTCCATAAAGTATTAAAATATTTACTAAATTTAGGGTTTTCTCGGCAATTTATTGGATTTCTATTTTCCATTTCAAAATCTATTTTGTGTATATCTTTTACTGTACCTGGTCTTTTACTTAGAACTAACACTCTATCTGCCATACTTATTGCTTCTGAAATATCATGAGTTACCATTAATGTGGTTATTTTTTCTTTTCTTAATATGTTGTATATGTCATTTGTTACCATTATTCTAGTCTGATAATCTAAAGCAGAAAAAGCTTCATCAAGAAGTAATATTTTTGGTTTTATTGCTAGTGTTCTAATTAATGCAACTCTTTGCCTCATTCCTCCTGATAATTCTGATGGATATTTATTCCTAAATTCATATAAATTATATTTTTTTAATAACTCTTCTACATATTTTTTATTTTCTTCATTTACTTTTCCTTTTATTTCTAGTCCAAATATAGTATTGCTCCATATCGTTCTCCAATCTAGTAAGCAATCTTTTTGCAACATATATCCTATTTTAGGTGAATTTCCTTTTACTTTTTCTCCTTCAATATATATTTCTCCATTTGTTTTTGTTTCTAACCCACTTATTATTGAAAGTAATGTTGATTTTCCACATCCACTTGGCCCTATTATTGATACAAATTCTCCTTCTTTTATTCTAAAATTTACATTTTCAATAGCTAGTACTTCTCCTTCTTTTCCTTGATACTTTTTGCTTATATTTTTAACTTCTAATATTGATTCCATTTTATTCCTCCTTTTATAGCTTTACTATATATTATGTAAATATGATTTAAAAAGTGCTCGCATTAAACTTATCAAATGCTAAAAAGCTCATTGTGAGCGAATGAAAGGAGCGATAACTTTTAGTATTTAATATTTGAAAACCTTTTATACTACTAAAATTATAACAAAAGGAGATATTACTATGGTACGTACAAAAAGAAATTGAAAAAGATTGTAAAAGAATTAAAGAAGCTGCAAAAGTAGCAAAAAGTCTGAAAGATATTGAAAGAGCAACAAACTTATCTTATTCAGAAATTAATACAACTTTGAAAAAGCATCCAACAATTTTTAAGCGGATTAAAGAACAATTAATTATTAATAAAAAACAATCTGAAATTGAAAAAAATAACAAAAAGGAACCGGAATTATTAGTTAAAGCTGAAGAAAATACTAATTTTAAAAAGCAAAAAGAAACAAAGGAAGTATCTAAAGTAGAAATAACTACTGAACCAATCAAACCAGAATCCGAAATTCAGAAAGAGTTAGTTAAAAAATATGTTATTGATGCATCGATTACAGGTATCCAATCATTAAGAGATACTATTTCTAAAATATGTGAGGCAAATTCAAAAATTATTTTGACAAGTATTACAATTAAAGAATTAGAAAAAATGCAAAAATTTAGCGATTTTCAGGGAATAGATGCAAGATACATCTTAGCTTTAGCAGCAGAAAACTTCTCTCATTTTGAAACTGTTTTAATAGATGAAACTTTTGATACTCCTGATGACTGTATTATTCATTATTGTGCTGAAAATAAAAATTATGTAACTTTACTGACATCTGACAAAACTATGGTATTAAAAGCTAGAATGTATGGTGTTCAAGTTAAATATCTAAAGCATAATCAAACTCCTAAAGGTAAACCTTTTACTAAGAATTCTAATTCTAAAATAAGAACTTTAATTCCATCCAAAAGAGCAGCAAACAAGTTGTTAATCTCTAATTTTCATACTAATACAATGAGTCTTTGTGTTTCTTCCAATGGAATTGTATATACAGATGGTGTTAGAGAATTGAAAATAGGTGATGATGTTTTTATTGCTACAAAGAAAGTCAATTATATTACTTTCGCTCACTACAAAATGGTTTCTTTATATTCAGAAAATAATTGTGAATTAATTTATTCAAAAAGATTTTACAATTATAACTATATTGATGTACCAAAAGAGTCATATGAATCATTTATTGAAAATTTTAAGAAAACACATAATTTATAATTTTTCACTTTATACTAAAAGTAAACATTTTTAGTATCACATCTAAGGCTAATCATACAATTGTATGGTTAGCCTTCTTTCATATTTTAATAAAAATAATATATGATTAATTTAAATTTTTTAAAATTTATTTTCTAAATTTATTTTTTATCTAACACATTAATAAATTTATTTTTTTCTTTTCATAATCTAAAATTCTCTATCCAAATTAATTCTTCTATTGCTTCTTTTACTTGTTTATTTTTTATTATTTTATTTATATCTATAAAATTATAATTGAAATTTATATTATTCTTTCCAAATGTTGTAGTTTTAAACTCTTTTATTTCTTTTTGGACATTCCATTTTCCCTTTCCTATGTAAATAATTATAGGTATAACAATAGGGAATTTATTTGGTTCACTGTTGTTTGTTTTTCTCCATTTCTTTATTATATCTGTGCACTCAATTAGTATTTTGTATTGTAAATTTGTATCTATTTTGTTTTGGTATATTATTAAGAAAAAAATATTAGGATTTTGTTTTAAGTAAAATATTGTTGAATTATAACTATAAGCTTTTGAATTACTTTTAGAATAAAGTTTTAAATTATTTGATAAAATTTTTCTATTCTCTGACAAAAAAATATTTATTATTTTTGAAATTATTAATTTATTATGTAATGTTTGTTTTATAAAATTTCTATATATTTCTTCTCTTTGGTTTATTGCATAAATTGTCTTTTCTTCTGATAATAATGATATATTTTTTAAATTTATTGTATGTATCGTTTTTATATAATCATTATAATTAAAATAATACAATAAGCAACCTCCTTTTATTATATTAAATTTTTATTTTAAATTTGCAATTTATTATGTATATTAATATCATATTTTTAAAATAATTTCAATATTTTTCCAGTAATTTGTATAAAAATTATTACTTTATAATATTATTTATTGTAGAGTAGCTGAAAATGGTTGTTCATTATGGCTTTTTTGGATTTTTGATGTTCGATTGGAATGAAGATTAGAATTGGTTAGGTTTTCGAATGAGGAATGCTCACGGTACTTGAAGTATGAAAGGGTCTGAGTGAGAGAGGCTCATGAGGAAACCTTACCAATTCTTTCTGAATGAAATGAGTAGTCAAAAATCCAAAAAAGCCATAATGAACAACCATTTTCAGCGGCTAATTTCAAAAAAGTTACTTATTTATTTTATAAGCAACTTTTAATCATTTTAATTTTATATTTTATTAATTATTTCAATTATAAGTTTTCTTTGATTATTTACTTCTCATTCAAAATTTTCTTAACTTCCTTATTAGTTAAATATCTCCACTTTCCAAGTTCCAAGTCTTTTACTCCTATTCCTGCTATTTTGCTTCTATGCAAAGCTAATACTTTATGCCCTATTGCTTCACACATTTTTCTTACTTGTCTATTTTTTCCCTCATGTATTGTTATTTCTAGTCTGGAAACATTTTTTTCTTCATCTGTTTTTAGAATTTTTACTTTTGCTGGTTTTGTAATGTAATCTTCTATTTTTACTCCTTTTTTTAATTCTTCTACTTCATTGTTTTTTACTATTCCTTTTATTGTAACAGTATAGGTTTTTTCTATTTCATGCTTTGGATGTGTTACTTTATACACAAAGTCACCATCGTTTGTTAAAATTATTGCTCCTGATGTATACATATCTAGTCTTCCTACTGGTACTATTCTTTTATTAGTTTTTACTAAATCCAAAATAGAATCGCGGTTAAATTGGTCTTTTACTGTTGTTACATATCCAATAGGTTTGTTTAATAATATATATACATATTCTTTTTCTAGAACTACTTTTTTTCCATTGTACTCAACTATATCTTTATTTGGCACTATTTTTATTCCTAGTTCATTTGCTATTTTTCCATTTACTTTTACTTTTCCTTCTAAGATTAATTCTTCTGCTTTTCTTCTTGAGGCTATTCCTGCTTCTGCCATATATTTCTGTAATCTTATTGTTTCTTTATTTTCCATTATATCTTTTCTAATTAATTCAAAATGAATTTATTAGACCTTTCTTTTATTTAATATTCTTTTTCTCTTTCTTTCAATTCTTCTAATATCTTTTCAAAATATTGTGGAATTTTAGCTTCTAAATGCATATCTTCATTAGTAATTGGATGTTTAAAGTCTAAAGATTTTGCGTGTAGACATTGTCCTTTTATATTCCATTCATTTTTGCCTTTTGAATATACTTCATCACCTACTATTGGATATCCTATTTGTGATAAATGTACTCTTATTTGATGTGTTCTTCCTGTTTCTATATTTATTTCTAGTAATGTATATTTATCATATCTTTTTAAGACCTTGAAATGTGTTATAGCTTCTTTTCCCTTTTTTGTAACTGCCATTTTTTTTCTGTCTTTTTCGCTTCTTCCTATTGGCATATTTATTGTTGCATTATTTTCTTTTACTATTCCTTTTACCAAGGCTATATATGTCTTTTTTACTTTATGCTCTTTTATTTGTTCACTTAAGTTTATATGTGCTTTGTCATTTTTTGCTACTATTAAAATTCCTGAAGTATCTTTATCTAATCTGTGTACTATTCCTGGTCTTATTTCTCCACCTATTCCTGATAATGAGTCTTTACATATTGACATTATTGCATTTACTAAAGTTCCATCTGGATTCCCGTTTGCTGGGTGAACTACCATTCCTTTTGGCTTATTTACAACAATTATATCTCTATCCTCATAAATTATTTCTACTGGAATATCTTGTGCTTTTAATTCTATTTCAACTGCTTTTTCTTCTTCCATTGTTATTTTATCATTTACTTGCACTTTATATGATGATTTTACTTTTTTGCCATTTACTAATATTTTTCCTGTTTCTATTAATCTTTGTATTGCCACTCTAGAAATATCCTCATATTTTTCAGCCATATATGCATCTATTCTTTTATTTACTTGTTCGATAACTTCTAATTCTTTCATTATTTTCCTTTCATTTATGCATTTAATCTTTCATATATTACAAAATAGTCATCTTCATAAATCTTTTTATAGTTTTCATCATTTGTCTTATCTATTATCATACTTATTTTTGCATCTTTATACATTATTGCATGTGTTATTCCGTATTTCTCAAATATATCTTCATAGAAATCTCCTATGCTTGATACATTTATAAAGTCCATAAATATGTCTTCTTCTTTTCCACTAAATTCAGGAGCATATAAATCTGCTCTTGAGTCTATAAATACTGGTATTCCTCTATATATCATATAACTTCCATAATTGTATTCATTATAGAATTTTGCTGTTCCTAAGTCTATGTTATTTAATATATAATCACAGGCTTGTACAGGATATGTTGTTTCATCTATATAATGGTCACCTGATTTTTCTTCTGCAAAATGATAACTCATGATTAACATTATTATTATCATTCCTAAAAATGCTAATTTGTTTCTTAAGTCTTTAAATTTTTCGTCTTTTGGTTCTTTGTAATATCTTTTTAACATATCACATATCAATCTATTTAATATAATTGAACTTACTAATACAAACATTGATAATTGTCTTCTTGACATTAACATTAAATAACATAGGCCACCTATCATAAATAAATCACTTAATCTGATTTTTGTTTTTGTAAATATTAGTATTGCTAAAAAGATAATTATTGTTGCTAGTACTTCTGGTTGTTCGTAAATCGTCATTGGTAAATGTTCATTTATATTTTGTGTTGTATTACCTTCCATAGTTTTTACTAAATATGTGTATGGTGTATCTCCTAATGGTGTTATTAGTCCTGTAAATAAACATATTATCATTATTAATATTAGCCATTTTACATTTTTATTTTTTACTAGTTTTATTTTATATGGATTTTCTAATTCTTTGTCTCTTTTTATTTTTATTCTATCTATTTGTTCATTTAATTTTACTAATTTTTCTTCTAAGTTCTTGATTTTTTCAGAATTTATATTTTTACTCTTTAAGTATTTTATTTTTAACTCTAATATTTTCTTCCCAATTTTTCTATAAATTATTACATCTGCTAATGAAGCTATTATATATTCTGCTATATATGGTAAGAATAATACAAATAAGAATGGCCATACTGCAACATGTAAATTAGCAATTAATATTGAAATTCCTACTATTCCTATTGCATATCGTTTCTTTTTTCCTTTTAAAAACATTTCTATACAGTAAATCATCCATATGAATAATATAAATGTTACAAGTTGTGCTCTAGCTGCTATATAATCTTTTATTAAATACATTACTCCTACTGATATTAAAAATGATACTACTTGATTTTTTGTTATTTTATTATTTATTAAAAACATTGAAACTCCAAGTATCATTGATAAGATACAAGTTGTTACAAATATTCCTGTCATTCCAAAGCTTGAATAAATTTGGTATGTTATTAAATCATATAACCAATGTGGATATGTATATGCTAAATCTTGATGCCATGAAAAATGGTCTTGCATATCTATTCCTGTTTCCATTATTTGTTTTCCTATTTCGATTGTATAATATGTGTCATTTTGTAATGTTACTGGTGCTAATGCTAAGCTAAACATTGCTATTAGAATAATTGCAACGATAAAAAAAATCTTACTTGATTTATTTTTTGTTATTAAATTTTTTTCTTCTTGATGTTGAACCTTTTTAGTTGTTTTTTCTTTTTTCATTTATCTACCTCCAAAAGTCTTTTAAGCGATTATATCAAATTTATTATAAAAAAACAAATGATATAAAAAATTTGCTTAAACACTTTTACAAATTTTTTATATCATTTGTTAAACATTTATTATACTTATATTATCTTCTTATTATACAGCTTCTTGATTTTCTTCTTCTACTGTTGATTCCTCTTCTTTTTCTTCTATTACTTCTAAGCTTCCTACTGAAACTTCATATGCAATTCTTTCTTCTACTGTTCCATCTTCATGTTTCTTTTCATAAGTTCTTGATTGAACTCTACCTACCAACTTAATTTGTGAACCAACTTCTAAGTTTTGGCAAAATCTTGCATTTCTTCCCCAAGCTATACATGGTATATAGTCTGATTTGTTATAAGCTCTATTTACTGCTAATAATATATCTGCTATTTCTCTTCCAAATGGTGTTTGCCTGTAAATTGGTTTTTTACAGATGTAACCAACTAACACTACTTCATTAGTTATTGTATCTTTTTTTACCATTTCATTTTCACTTTGTTCTTCGCTTTCTTCAACTTCTCTTACATCCTTAGCAAATACTGTTAATATTAACCTATTTTTTTCACTTTCATAACTATTATATGATCTAAATTGTCCTTTTACTAATAAGTGTTTTCCTTCTTTTAATGTATCTTCACCTATTAATCTTTCTGATATTGTGATTGGTATAATATCAGAAATACCACTTAAACGAGGTATTGATAAATTAAAAATGTAAAATCTCTCTCCATAAATTTCATGACTGAATTTTTTTTCTCCTGTAACTTTTCCAACTAATGTTAAATAGTTGTTTTCTAAATAATTTGTATCCAATTTTCTTCCTCCTTAAATTTTATTTATCAATCGTATATTTTTCCTTACGCTCTGTTAACTTACATTTATTATTATACAATATTTTTTTAGCTTTGTCTACATAAAAAGTTAAATTTGTAACTTTTTTGTAATATTTTTGTAACATTTTTATAATATTTTTGTAATTTTAACCTGTTTTTTAATTATATATCAGCAATATTGCAAATATAACTAACAAATCATGTAGGCTTAATATACTTTTTTCTTCTTTTTTTATCAGACTTTCTCCCACTTCTATTACCTTTTCATTTATATTTTCTATATTTCTTTGTAATGATATCAGTATATTATTATCATTAACACTAGAAATTGTTATTGTGGATTTATGGTTAAGTCCATATGTTACAATATTTATCTTTTTATATTTTAGAAGATTTATTTTTATTTCTTCATCTGCATTTATAATTATGTATTTTGCATTACTACAAATTTCTTCTATTATACTATTATAATTTTCTGATATTTTTGTATTATTGCAAAATACTATTGTTTCAAATAATATATGCTTAAAATTTTCTATATTGTTTTTATTGATATTTATTATATTAAATTTTTCACTATTTAAGTTTTTTAATAGCTTTCCTTTTATAAGTTCAAAATTTTTATTATCTGTAAATATTCCTATAAAATGCATTGCTCTTTTCCCCTTAAAATTTTATATAATAAGTATTTCCTCTTTTGGAAAATTTATACACTAATTATTTTTAACTTGTGTACCATTTATATTTATTTGATAATTTTCTTTGTATATTAAATCTGAAACTCTTACTACATCATATCCTTTTTGTTTTATATTCTTTATTAACATATCTAAACTATCTGCTGTATGTTTTGTTCCATTGTGTGTTAAAATTATATCTCCTTCTTTTAGTTTGTTTTTTAATCTATTCCACATTTCTTCTCCTGTTAGCCCTGTATAGTCTAATGTATCTAAATTCCATTGTATTGGATATAGTTTTTTGTCTTGTGCTGATTTTATTACTGTTGAATTGTATTCTCCATATGGTGCTCTGTATAATATTGGTTTTGTTCCTGTTATTTGTTCTATTTTTTTGCAACTTTCTTCTATTTCTTTTATATTTTCTTCATAGCTTAAATTATTTACATGTGGATGTGTGTTACTATGACTTCCTATTTCATGTCCTGCTTCTTTTATTTTCTTTACTGCATCTGGATATTTATCTATCCAATCTCCTACTATGAAAAATGTTATTTTTACATTGTTTTCTTTTAATACATTTAAAATTTTGTCTATGTCGTCTGCATTCCAGTCGCAATTTCTTTTGTGATAGATTTTTGTTAAAATTAAAAGCAGATTTTATCTACTCTAAATTCACACTTTAAATTTATAATTAATTTTAATATTTTCTTTATCAGTTATTTCAATACTATCTATTAAATTTAAAATTATATTTCTATCTATATTTTCAAAACTTACAATTTCTTTTATGTATTTTATTAATTCTTTTTCTTTTGTATTTTCATAGTCTTGTAATTTTAGATTTAAATTTTCCGTTTTTTGTATTAATTCTTCTTGCTCTTTTTTATAACTTTCTGAATATGTAATAAATTTCTTTGTATCTATTATTCCGTTTACTCTATCTTCATAAGCTGTTTTTAGTATTTTGTTAATTTCATTAATCCTTTTTTTATTGTCTGTAATTCTTTTTTCTATCTTCTTTTTCTCTATATTTATACTGCTTTTATCAATAGAGTTTATTAGTTTTTCTTTATCTATTTTCTCGGTCAAATTTTTTCTTAAATCTTCTACTACAAATTTATTCAAAACACTTTCTCTTATTGCTCTTCTTGTACAATAATCTTTTCCATATCTATTATACATGCTACAAATTGCAACCATATCATCTTTTAATCCAGTTTGTTTCTGATATGTATATTTGTTATAACATATTGGACAATATAACAAACCTGCTAATAGATGTTCTGTATTTTCTTTCCTATGAATGTTATGTGCTTTTCTCTTTAGAATATCTTGTGCTAATTCAAATGTTTTTTTATCAATTATTGCTTCATGCACATTTTCCTTTATTAGATATTCTGATTTTGGAAGTAGCCTATATTTTTTTACTTTATAACTTACCATCTCACCTTTATGTTGTATTAAATCTCCTGTATATACTTTATTTGTTAATATAGATTTTATTGTATTGTGTCCCCATAAATTGCTAATGGCTTTGCAATGATATCTTGAATTTCTTTGTTTATATACAGATGGGCAGTCTATTTTTCTTTCATTTAATCTATGTGCTATATATGCTAATCCCTTTCCATTTATATATTCATTAAATATATATTTAACTACATCTGCTGCTTCCTCATCTACAATTAGTTTAGTGATATCATTTGAATGCTTTTTATATCCATATGGTGCAAATGCTCCAATGAATTCTCCTTTTTGGGCTTTTGTTCTTTTTACAGTTCTTACTTTTTTAGAAATATCTTTTGCATACATATCATTTACTACTGCTAAAAATGGCCCAATATCATTATTACTTGTTTTTGAAAATGTATCTACTCCATCATTTACTGCAATATATCTAATATTTCTTGCAGGAAAATAGTTTTCTGTATAATATCCAACCTGTATATAATCTCTTCCTAAACGTGATAAATCTTTTGTTATCACTAAATCTATTTTTCCTTCATTTACATCATTTATTAGTCTTATAAAATCTGGTCTATTAAAATTTGTACCTGTATATCCATCATCTGTATATATATCTACTAAAAACCAGTTAGAATGTTTTGAAATATATTCGCTCAAGAAAATTTTTTGATTTTTTATACTTTCTGATTCCGTTTTTGAATCATCATCTCTTGATAATCTTAAGTACATTCCGTACTTTGTAAGTTTTACTTTCAATTATACTTGTTTCCATATTGCTAAATTTTCTCCTTCCTCATAGTAGCTCAATATTACTATGTCTATATACGAAAACAAGTTATTTAGGATTTTGTGTTTTGAATTCTAACTCTTCTCCCTCTTTATTGCAAGTCTTTTCTTGTAAATATATTGGAAGTAATATTTCCATTAGTTCTTGCAATGTTTTTCCTTCGTTTGAATAACTTCTTACTACATTCATGTCCACCTCTTTCTTTTTTAATGTATATGTCAAAACATATAATTTATTACTTCAAAAAACAGATATAAATCATTCTTTATCTGTTACAACCAATCAAAAAAGAGTTCAGCACTTTTTTTGCTAAACTCCGTATTTTATATTAGTTAATTTTTGTATCACACTTTTCTTACATAAATGTCTAATACACTATTTTTTAATACTGTATTAGTTGACTTTTTGATAACACTTTTATTGCATAACTACACTATACAATATTTGATAAACATTGTACTTTGCAACTTTTTGCTAACAAATTTTTTATATAAAAATTCTATAGAGCAATTTAAAATTGTTCTACTTTATGTGACTATTATATAGAGATTTTTTAGTTTTGTCAATAGTTTTTATTGATTATCCAGGGTAATTTCATAAAATATTACAAATTGTAATATTTCCAATAAGTTCCAATA
>CATYUF010000002.1 GCA_958413095.1 uncultured Clostridium sp. | reverse complement strand
TAGTATTTTGAATTATTTATTGTAATATTTTTGTAATATGATTAAATTTCCCTGCAAAATTATTAAAAATTCTATACAATTTTTGGATTTTATGATATTATATAAAATAATTACAAAAGAAAGAGAGGTAAAATACAATGTTTGAAAAGTTTTTAAAAAGAACAAATTGGACTGATATAGTAATATCTGTTATTTTTGCAATTTTAGGAATTTTATTTATTGCAAAACCTTCAGTAATGGTATCAGCTATATCAATTCTATTAGGAGGAATATTATTAATAATAGGAGTTTTAAAATTAATAGATTATTTTACATCAAGTGATAAAGAAGACTATCTATTAACAATAGCTCTAATATCAGTAATATTAGGAGTAATAGTTCTATTCTGTTCAGATGTTATAAGTGGAATGTTTAGAATTATTTTAGGAATATGGATAATTCTTTGTGGAGTTAGAAATTTCCAAACAGCATTAGTATGGAAAGATATAAAATCAGGTCTTTGGACAGTAACATTAGTATGTTCTTTATTTATGATAATCGCAGGAATTGTAGTATTAGTAAGCAATACATTAGCATTCCAAATTGTAGGAATAATAATATTAATATATGCAATACTAGATATAATTTCAAGAGCAATATTTATTAAAAAGATAAACAACTATTTAGATGATTAATTGAATATGAAAATTGATTTTATTATGCAATAGAAAATGGGATTTATTAGAATATAAATATATATTTCTAATAATATCTCATTTTTTTATTGCAAAAGTAATAATATTATTGACAATAAATAGATTTATTAATAAAATTTATATGTATTAAATAATAAGGAGAAATTCATATGCCAAATATATTTGATTATGTGAAATGGAGAGGGGACTTAGATTTCAAAAATGTTGAATTTAATGAAATAGACAATTTAATTTTATCAAGAATCGCATATTTTCCATTTGATAATTATATAAAAGAGGGAGAAAAACTAACTTTAAGAGAAGTATATAAATTAATGGAAACTAGCAATAATAAGGATAATTACTTACAAAAAGAAGATATAGATTTTTTACCATTATTAGCAAATAGTAAAAGGTTTGGAAAAATAAAGCTATCAGATTATGTGAATAAAATAGATGAAAAAGAAGAAAAACAATTCTCAGCAATAACTATAACATTACCTAATGGATATGTATATGTAGCTTTTAGAGGTACTGATAATACAATTGTTGGATGGAAGGAAGACTTTAATATGAGTTTTCAAGACTTAGTGCCTTCACAAGTAGATGCAGTAGCATATTTAGAAAATGTAGGTAAAAAGTATAGAAAAAAATTGATAGTTGGAGGACATTCTAAAGGCGGCAATTTAGCAGTATATTCTGCTATGTGTTGCAATGAAAAAATTAGGGAAAGAATAATTGGTGTATATAATAATGATGGACCAGGTTTTCAAGAAAATATAATAAACTCTAAAGAATATAAAGAGATAATAGTAAAGGTACATACATTTATGCCTCAAAGTTCAATAATAGGGAGATTATTGAATAATAAAGGAAAATGTAAAATATTAAAAAGTACACAAACAGGAATAATGCAACACGATTTATATACTTGGCAAGTATTGGGAGTAAAATTTATAGAAGATAAGTTTACAAACTCAAGTAATTTTGTAGACAACACTATAACACAATGGCTAAAAGAAGTTGATGCAGAGCAAAGAGGAAAATTTATTGATACTTTATTTGAAATACTTAGTAAAACAAATGCTAAAACAATTCCAGAGATGGGAGAAAACTGGTTTATAAGTGCAAAAACAATATTAACAACTTATAAAAATATAGATGAGCAAAATAAACAAATAATATTAAAAACATTAACAGCTTTATTTAATATTGCCAAGGGAAATATTAATGTAAGAAAAGTTACCAAGTTAAGAAAGAAATATATAGGAAAAAAAGGAAAAAATTAGAATAAAAAAAGACTTTGAAAAAAATATATTTTATGATAAAATAATTAATATAAATATAAATGAAAGAAGAATGATATGAATAGAAAAGAAGAAATAAAAAAAGATAAAAGAAGGATAGTAATAACGGTAATAGCAGTATTATCAATAGTGGTTATATCAATAGTAATATTTTGCGTAATATGTAAAATGTCTCAAACTAATAATCTACCAGATGATAAAAATAAAAATTCGATAGAAGCTTTGTATCAAGTACAGAATCAAAATGAAGAAGAGGACTCAAAACTTGGAAAAACATCAGATTGGAATTTAATATTGGTAAACCAAGAAAACAAAATACCAGATGATTATAAAACAAACCTAAAAAAAATAGAAAAAAACTATGAAGTAGACGAAAGAGTTGCAAAAAACTTAGAAAATATGTTAAATGACGCAAGGAAAGAAGGATTAAATCCAATTATATGTTCAGCTTACAGAAGTAGGGAATATCAAATAGAATTATATAATAAAAAAGTAAAAGAATATAAAAGGCAAGGATACAATCAAAAGACAGCAGAAGAAAAGGCAAGTACATGGGTTGCAATTCCAGGAACAGGGGAACATGAAACAGGTTTATCAGTTGATATAGTATCAGAAAATTATCAAATATTAGACGAAGAACAAGAAAAAACGAAAGAACAAAAATGGCTAATAGAAAATTGCTACAAATATGGATTTATTTTGAGATATCCAACAGAGAAAAAAGAAATAACAAAAATAAACTATGAACCGTGGCATTATAGATATGTAGGAATTGAAAATGCTGAATTTATAAGAGAAAAAGATATGTGCCTAGAAGAATACATAGATTATTTAAATACTATGGAAAAAAACAGTAAAAAAGAGGTTTAAAATAAACTGAAATTTACTGTTTTTTGTTATCTTTTTTGGTGACTTTGATAATTTTAGAGTCATGATTTTGGGGTCGGAGGCAAAAATCAGGAGGAAATTTTAAAAACTGACAATAAATATTACAAAATTGTAAGGAATGATTAGTAAAAATCGATTGATAAAAGGGAAAAAAGAATATAAAATAAATTAAGAATTTATTAATAATATATATATAAATATTTAATAACTAAAATATATAATGTAATAAAATATAGAAAATAAGGGTGATAAAAATGGAGAAGGAAAATAAAGTAAATGAATTTAGTAAAATATTTATTATATTTATGATAGGAAGTATTATTGGATATATTGTAGAAATGATAGTAGCATTAGTACAAAATGGACATTTTGAATCAAGACAAGGATTAATATATGGACCATTTACACCAGTTTATGGGATAGGAATAATAACATATTATATAATTTTTAAATTTGTTAAAACTCGTAACAAGGGAAAAGTATTTTTAATTTCAATGCTATTAGGTGGAATTATAGAATATCTTTGTTCATATTTGCAAGAAAAAATATTTGGAACTGTTTCATGGGATTATTCAAATTGGATATTTAATATAAATGGAAGGACTACATTAATACATTCAGCATATTGGGGAATTGCAGGTATTTTGTATGTAATGTTAATAGAACCAATTATACCTAAGTTAGATAATTTTATGAAAGATAAATATATGAAATTAGCAACAAATCTTTTATTAATATTTATGGTTTTTAATATTTCAATTTCAACAATAGCAGCATTAAGGCAAAATGAAAGAGCAAATAATATTCCACCAGAAAATGGGGTAGAGGTATTTTTAGATAATCATTATCCAGATGAATATATGGAAGAAGTATTTGCAAATGCTAGAAGAGAGATTTAAGTGTATTAGATTAGCAATATATTTTTAATTATTCATACTAATTAATTAAATTTATAAAATTTTTAAATAGAAAATAAAAATATCTAATGTAAATATTAAGGAATTTTTCATTAGATATTTTTTGTTATATATGAAAAAATCTTATATAAGATCAAGATAAAAGATGATTTTTTATTTATATTACAAAAATAAAAATTTTCATAAATTTTACAATAAAAAAATAATAATCTTTTACAAGTTTCGACAAAATTTTTGTCGAACTAGTAGTAAAATATGTCTACATATAACAAAAAAAGGAAAAAATAAAGTCGAATATACTATTGCAACAGAAGAATCAAAATATATATTAAAATATTTTTGAAGGGAAGGAATTTTTATGGATGAAATAAAAGTAATTATTGCAGATGATAATATGGAAATATTAGATAAAATAAAAGAAATTATAGAAAAAATGAGTGAAATAAAATTATTAGGAATAGCAAAAGATGGAAAAGAAGAATATGAAATGATTAAAAAAATGAAACCTGACCTAGTATTAACAGATTTAGAAATGCCAAAGTTAACAGGAATAGAAGTATTAGAAAAACTGAAAGAAGAAAATACAGAAAAGGTGCCACAAGTAATATTTATTACAGGAAAACCATCAACAGATTTTATAAAAAGAGCAATAAAAATAGGAGCATTAGATATAGTGTATAAGCCATTTAAAGATGAGAAAATAGAAGAGGTAATAGAAAGAAATAAAAATGCAATATTAGAAGAGAATGCTTTAAAAACAGAGAATAATAGTATGATAGAGCAAACTAGTCTTTTTAAGAAAATTATGAGAAAAATAAGAAAGAATTTTAATAGTATTATGAATATAAGTAAAGAAAAAGGATTTTAAATGATAGAAATTAATATAGAAAATTGTATGGCAATAGCTTTGAATTTTTAGTTTTAATAAATGAGAATTAATAAAATTAAATGTTTGGAGCTATTATATTTATTTACTTAAAATAATTTTATATTAAATAGTAATGATGTTGTCAATTATATATAAAATGTTTGACAAAAGTAGAAAAATATTTTATATTAATAAACAGATATAGTCCAGCTATTTAAATGAATTGTGGTTACAAGTAAAATTGGAAAAGCTTGATATTGATAAAATTATAAGGAGAAAAAGAACAATGAAAGATATAAGGAATGAAAAATTAGCAAACAATTTATTAAAACATTCTATTAATTTGCAAAAAAATGAGAAAATATTAATAGAAATTATTGGAATAGACGGAATTCCATTAGGAAAAGAGTTGATAAAACAAGCTGAACAAATAGGTGCTTATCCATGTTTTAATATAATAGATTATAAAATAATGAGAGAAATGCTTTTGAATTCATCAAAAGAACAAATAAAGATATATGCGCAACATGATTTACAGAGAATGAAAGATATGGATGCATATATTGGAATAAGGGCAAGTAACAATACAGCAGAGCTAAATGGAATTGCTAAAGATAAAATGGAATTATATAATAAGTATTATACATTACCAGTACATTTTGAAGAAAGGGTAAAAAATACAAAATGGTGTATATTAAGATATCCTAATGCTTCAATGGCACAAATGAGTAATATGAGTACAGAAGAATTTGAGGACTTTTATTTTAGAGTATGCACACTTGATTATGAAAAGATGTCAAAGGCAATGAATAATTTAGTTGATTTAATGAATAAAACAAAAAGTGTTCATATAGTAGGAGAAGGAACAGATTTAACATTTAGTATAGAGGGCATACCAGCAGAGAAATATATGGGTACATTTAATATACCTGATGGAGAAGTTGCAACAGCACCAGTAAAAAATAGTGTTAATGGACATATAACATATAATACAGAAACAAGGTATAATGGAATATTATTTAATAATATTAAGTTTGAATTTGAAAATGGAAAAATTATAAACGCAACATCAAATAAAACAAAAGAGTTAAATGAGATATTAAATACTGACGAGGGAAGCAGATATATAGGAGAATTTGCTCTAGGATTAAATCCATATATAGAAAACCCCATAGGAGATACTTTATTTGATGAAAAAATAAAAGGCAGTTTTCATTTTACACCAGGTGATAGTTTAGAAGAAAGTGACAATGGAAATCGTTCTAGTATTCATTGGGATATAGTAAACATACAAACACCAGAATATGGTGGAGGAGAAATTTGGTTTGACGATGTATTAATTAGAAAAGATGGAGTATTTGTTTTAGAAGAATTAAAATCATTAAATCCAGAGAATTTGATTTAACTATAAATAAAGTCTTAATTTTTAAACAAGTTATAAGATTATAAAATTTAATAAAAAACTTTATACAATATTAATTTTGTAACAAAAATCAACTCTTTTCATATTTTTATAATATACAAAAATGTGAGAGGAGTTTATTTTTATGGATTATGAATTAATGATGAATGGAAATGTAAAAATAGGTCAGAAAGCACCTGAATTTAATGCAATAACTACTTGTGGAGAAGTATGTTTAAATGATTATAAAGGTAAATGGTTGGTTTTATTTTCGCATCCAGGAGATTTTACCCCCGTATGCACAACAGAAATGATAGCATTTACAAGAGCACATACATATTTTAAAGAACTAAATACTGAATTACTAGGATTAAGTATTGATAGTAATGCATCACATCTTGCATGGTTAAAGTTACCAATGAACGAATAATACTAGCAATTACCTGTAGATTAAATAAAAATTAAAATATATTTGATAAAGCTTAAAAAACTCTATCTTTTATTATATAGTATCAAGATAAAATGTTAAAGTGGATACCTCTAAAGTGTTCACTTGAGTTATTTTTTTGGTAGTTAAAAGCGGATACTTTGACAATATATAAAATCTTGAAAAATAAAGCAAAATTGGAATTTTGGGTGTGTCGTGTTTAAGGGGTATGACACAGGGAAAGAAGAAAAAACAGAAAAGAGGGTGTGTCTTATTAAAAAGAGAAGAAAGTAGGAACGGAATAAAATGGAAAAGTAATAAACTCGGAAAAGACTTGACAAATTGCAACAAAAATGTTAACATAAGTCCGTACATTTCTTTTTGTATCTGGCTGAGATTTTAGCAAGATGGTAATAGTGTACAAGAAACTATAAGTTGAAGAAAACCAATGCTTAGAAAGGATGGGTTGAATGAAAAAAGCAATTATTACAATCAGCGGTGGAATTGATAGTACAACTTGTGCTGCTATAGCAAAGGCACGGGGGTACGAACTGTATTTCCTGACAGTTAACTATGGTCAGAAAAACATTGAGCGGGAAATTTCAAACACGAAGTTTTTTGCACAGCATTATAGTGCAAAAGAACACAAAATTATTGATATGACATGGTTAGGAAAACTTGGAATATCAATGATTACTGATACTGGAATTAAAGCAAGTGAAGAAGATGATTTGATTTATGTTCCGTTCAGAAATGCTTGTATTTTGACAGCAGCAATTGCATGGGCAGAAACTGATGAAGAATTTGAAAGGATTTTTATTGGTAGCGAAGCAGGTCCATGGATTTGCCCAGATAATTCTCCTGAGTTTATTAAAATGATGAATCAGTTAATTCAGATTGCAGTAAAAAACAATCCAAATGTAATTATTGAAGCACCATTGAATTATAAGAACAAACAGGAAATTATCAAGACAGCTTTGGAGTACAAAGTTCCTCTTGAACATACATGGACTTGTGTGTCAAATGGAGAGAAGCCATGTGGAATTTGTCAGCCTTGCAGAAATCGAAAAGAATCTTTCGAAAGCTTGGGATTAACAGATCCAGCTGAGTAAGTTTCTGAAAACACTACAGACAAGGATTTAGACAGATAGTCTAAATCCTTGTCTGTATTCAAAAGGAGGTAAATTATGAAGAATGAAATTGATTTATCTTTGGTTGTATGTGTAGCAGATGACCTACGGATAAGAAATATGCTAGAAACCATTGACATCAATTGTGAAGTTATTGTTGTTTTAAATGGTGCAACAGAAAAAGTAAGAAATATAGTACAAGACTTTAAAAAGAAATCATCTTTAAATGTCAATGTAATTGAATTACCAGAAAGAAATTTGAGCAAAGCAAGAAATTATGGTATTGAGAGAGCAAAGTATGAAAAGGTTGTGTTTTATGATAGTGATTGCTTGATAGTAAAAGGAGCATTACTTGAATTCTATCATATGCTAGAACAATACTTGCTGGTAGATGGAAAAGTATTCTTTAAACAAGATACACATTCAAGCAAAGTTATTAGCTATACCAGAGAAATGGGAATACCAGGTTATGCTTTGTGTCCAGCCATAGGAATTAATAAAAAGTTAAAACCGATGGTTTGCAATTATTTTTTTGATAATGATATTCAATGGATAGAAGATTCTGAATTGAATATTAGAGCGAGAAAAGCAGATATAAAAGTTGGTGAAATTAAGAGTACAACATGTATCCATGATAACCTCACTTTTAAACAAGATTTGAAATCTGCATATAGGTATGGATATGGGGTGAAAAAGGCAGCAGATAAAAAATTGCATAAAAAGAGACCGACAGCAAACTGGAATTTAATAATACCAATTTTCAAGAAAAATTGTATATCTGGAATTTACTATATATTCTGGAATGTAGTATATTGTTTAGGTTACTTTATTCACAAGCCAATTTGAATACATAATAAGGAAGGAGTTGAATACTCTTTCCTTATTATTTCTTATAATTTATTGAAAAAATAGTATATTTATGATAATATCTTAGCAGGAGGTAGCAAAATGATAAATTATAATAGTGAAGAAGAAAAAGAATTCTATAATAAAGTTGGAAAGACCATTGGTTGGGATTTTTCAAAAATGAAATATCAAATGGTTGATAATAGTGAGTTTCAATTTTTTGATGAAATAAATAGTAAAGTTAAAACAAATACTATATTGTTAGATATAGGTACAGGTGGAGGAGAAAAATTAAGTAATTTAATCTCAGACAAATGCTTATTGAAAATAGGTACAGATTTTTCAATAGAGATGGTTAAAAGTGCAAATAAACAAAATAATAAAAATAATATTAGATTTTTTGAAATGGATTCAGAAAATATTAACTTTCCAGATGAATTTTTTGATATTATTTCTGCAAGGCATACTCCGTTTGATGTAAAGGAAGTTAATAGAGTATTAAGAAAAAATGGATATTTCTTTTCAGAACAAATAGACGAAGATGACTGTTTAGAGTTAAAGAAAATTTTTGGAAGAGGACAGGGATTTAATTCAAAAACAAAACTGATTGATAAAATAAAAAAAGAATTAAAAGGTGTTAAATTTGAAAAAGTCGAATTTTATGATATTTTACAACAAGAATACTATGAGACAGAAGAAGATTTATTATTTTTATTAAATAACACACCAATTATTCCTAATTTTGGAAAAGAAAGAGAAGATTTTAGTAAGTTTAATAAATATGTTAACCAATATGCTACTGATAGGGGAATATTATTAGAGAGAAAATTATTTGGTATAAAAATAGTGAAATAAATGGAGAAGATAACATGTTAGATATGATTACAGAAATAACAGATTTTTTATGGGGATTACCTTTAACTATATTTGTTGTATGTGTTGGAATATATATGTGTGTATGCTGTAAATTCTTTCAATTAACAAAAATAAAACATATATTTAGGTCAACAGTAGGAAAATTAATAGATAATAAAAATAAAACAGATGATGATAAAAAAACAATAAGTATGGTTTTAGCTGGTACAATAGGAACAGGAAATATTGCAGGTATAGCATCAGCAATAGCTGTAGGAGGACCAGGAGCAATCTTTTGGATGTGGATTATCTCCTTTATTAGTATGGCTACAAAAATGGCAGAAGTTACATTATCCGTTAAATATAGAAAAAAGAAAGAAGATGGAACATACAGTGGCGGACCAATGTATTATATAAAACAAGTATCAGGAAAATTAGGGAAAATACTAGCAGTTGTTTATAGTGTATCATTATTGACATATGTAATTACTGATTCATGTTTTGCACAGATGAATACGTTAGCAACAACTATAAATGAAACATTTAAAGTACCATTAATTTTAATAGGAATTATTGCAATAGGAATTTCAATAATAATTATTAATAAAGGATTAGATAAAATGGGGATATTTTTAAAAAGAATAGTTCCTGTAATGACATTAATTTATTTAATATCTGCGATACTAATTGTAATTATTAATATAACTAAAATTCCAAATGTGTTAATAGATATTATAAAATATGCTTTTCAACCAGCACCAGTAATGGGCGGTTTTGCAGGTGCGACAATTATGATGGCTATTAGTAAGGGTGCAGCAAGAGGAATTTTTGCAAATGAAGCAGGTTTAGGAACTTCTGCAACGGTGTATGCAACTCAAAAGAATGCTAAACCGGTTGAGCAAGGTATGTGGGGAATATTTGAAGTTGCAGTTGTTAGCTTTGTAACATGTACATTAACGGCTTTATTAATTATGGTAACAGGAAGTATATCAACGGGAAATTCAGGAGCAGTACTTGTTTTAGATGCTTTTCAAACGATATATGGAAACTATGGAAAAGTAATTTTGAGTATAATTATAGCATTATTTGCTTATACTTCATATTTGGGATATTTTATTGAATTTAAAACAAGTATTACATATTTATTTGGAGAAAATAAATTTAAATATCTAAAATGGATATATTATATTCCTGTTATATTTGCAGTACTATTGCCAATAGATGCTATATGGGCATTAGCAGATATATCAGTAGGTTTTATAATAATTCCAAATTTGATAGCTCTAATTTTATTAGGAACAAAGTTTAAGAATATAATAAAAGAATATAATGTGAGTTAAGGAATATTTGCATTATATTCTTTTATCAAACAATTGACATAATAAGTTTGTGATGATATAATAAGGCATATTTTTATTATCAATTATAGTTATAATTATAATTATAATAAAAAAATGCACATTGAAAACAATGTAACATAAGTTCAATAAGGAGGCTTACTATGAAAATTTTAGGACTTAACGGATGGACTGTTAGAGGACATGATGGTGGAGCAGCATTGTTAGTTGATGGCAAATTAAAATTTGCTATTGAAGAAGAGCGGTTAGTTGGACTGAGACATGCATATGATATGATTCCAAAGAAATCAATTGACATGATTTGTCAACATGAAAAGATTTCAATCGATGACATTGATAAGGTTGTTATTGGATGGAATTATCCAGAATTGTGGCAGATGTTTGGAGAAAAATTTATCTCTAATGAAGAAATGTCTATGGCTTTATTTGGAACAGGTAAATACGCAGATAAACTTATGTATCTAGAGCACCATAAAGCACATGCATATAGTGCGTTTTATCCTTCTAACTTTGAAAAAGCTTTGACAATTGTTATTGATGGACAAGGAGAGGATATTGCTACTTCGGTATTTGTTGGTGATAGAAAACAAAAGAGAATGGATAAGATTTATGAAACTCCTATTTCTCTTGGCTATTTTTATGCGGCAGTCACCGAACATATCGGTTTTTTCTCAGGACAAGAGGGAAAAACAATGGGACTTGCTTCTTATGGAGAACCAGTTTATATTAATGAACTGAAAAAGTACATTAATGTGAATAGAGAAGGTAAGTTAAGTTGTTCTTTTACTGTTGAAAAAAAGAGTAAGGATGAGGAAGAAGAAACTATTGCAAAATGGAAACAGATTCTGAGTACAATTATTGCTCCGAGAACGGGAAAGATTGAAGACGTAACAGATGATATTATTCCATATGCTAATTTAGCTTCGTCAGCTCAAAAACTGCTTGAAGAAATATTATCTCAGATTGTTGTGTATAATTGTCGCAAATACAGTTTGGACAATGTGGCGATAGCAGGTGGAGTCGGACTAAATTGTGCTGCTAATGGAATTTTATCAGAGTTGAAAGAGGTAGCTAATATCTTTACTCAACCAGCAGCAAATGATGGAGGAATCTCTCTTGGTTCAGCAATAGCAGGAGCGATTGCTTTGAATGAAGAAGTTTGTTTTGAGATGATTCCATATCAGGGCAATTCGTTCTCAGATGAAGAAGTAAAAGAGATATTAATTCGTGAAAATTGTGAATTTTACGAATCAAATGATTTAGCACATGATGCTGCAAAGTTAATCTCAGATGGCTGTATTGTTGCAAACTTTCAAGGGAGATTAGAGTATGGTCCAAGAGCACTTGGAAATCGTAGTTTACTGGCAGATCCAAGAAAAAAAGATATGTTGGTTAAACTTAATACTCTCAAAGGTAGGGAAGTTTGGAGGCCATTAGCACCGGCTGTTTTGTTTGAAAAACAGACAAATTATTTTAGTTCAGAGCAGTTTTCGCCATATATGACTATTAACTGCAATGTGCTAAAAAAAGAACAAAAAAATCTTGAAGCTGTTACTCATATTGATGGTACAGCTAGAATTCAGTCAGTTACTAAAAAATACAATGCTTTATTTTATGATATTATAAATGAATTTTATAACATAACAGGAATTCCTGTAGTAATTAATACTTCATTTAATATCAAAGGGGAACCGATTGTTGATACTCCATTTAAGGCATTGGATAGTGCTAGAAAGATGAACTTAGACTTTTTAGCAATTGGTAGTTACATTGTAAAATTGCATTAATAAAAATGGAAGCATTTAATTTTAAAATCAAATGCTTCCATTTTTCTGCTTTTTCTATAAAAAACTGTGCTTTATACTTTACTCATTTCAAAAAAAGTGATAAAATTCCAATAAATACAAGTGTTTTAGGAGGTATTAAAATGTATTACGTGAAAAAAACAATAGAAATAAGTGCAAGTCATCAATTAAAATTATCTTATGAAAGCAAGTGCGAAAATCTACATGGACATAATTGGATTATTCAGATATATATGAAAAGTAGAGAGTTAAATCAAGATGGAATGGTAATGGACTTTACACATATTAAACAAAAGATTAAAAATAAATTAGATCATCAAAATTTAAATGATATACTTCCATTTAATACAACAGCAGAAAATATTGCAAAATGGATTGCAGATGAGTTAGGTGAAAAATGCTATAAAGTAAGTGTTCAAGAAAGTAAAGATAATATAGCTGTTTATGAGGTGGAATAATGGTCGTAAATGAAATATTTGGAAGTATTGATGGAGAAGGTATTAGAGCAGGAGAATTAGCAAGTTTTGTAAGGTTAGCTGGATGTAATTTAAGATGTTCATATTGCGATACACAATATGCGTTAGATAAAAATGCAGGAACAGAAATGTCAGTAAATGAAATTATTGATGAATTAGATAAAATTGGAATAAAAAATGTTACACTAACAGGTGGAGAACCTTTACAACATAAAGATATTGATATATTGATAGAAGAATTACTTAAATCAAATTATAAAGTTAATATCGAAACAAATGGAAGTATCAACATTGAAAAGTATGTTGGAAAATGTTTAATTACTATGGATTACAAATGTCCTTCAAGTAATATGGAAAATACAATGAATTTAGCAAATATAGAAAAATTAGGCGAAGAGGATGTTTTGAAATTTGTTGTGGAAGAAAGCGATTTAAAAACAGTTGAAGAAGTACTAAGAAAATTTAAAATAAAAAGTTTTGTATATATTAGTCCAATATATCAAAAAATTAAATTACCAAAAATTGTTGAATTTATGAAAAAATGTAATTCAAATGGTATAGATATGACAAAAGTACGTATGCAAATTCAGTTGCATAAAGTTATTTGGAATCCTGATATGAGGGGAGTATAAAATATATACTATATCAACTAGGAGGTAAAAATGAGTAAGACTTTTGATAGAAAAAAAATTGAAAAAGCTATATATGATATACTAGAAGCCATTGGAGAAAATCCAGAACGAGAGGGATTAAAGGAAACTCCTAAAAGAGTAGCTAAAATGTATGAAGAGGTATTTGAAGGAATACAATATTCCAATGATGAGATTGCAAATATGTTTAATAAAACTTTTGAACAAGGTGGAGATAATATTGTTATAATGAAAGATATCCCTGCTTTTAGTTATTGTGAACATCATTTAGCTCTTATGTATAATATGAAAATAACAGTTGCATATTTACCTAATGGAAGAGTTTTAGGATTATCTAAAATTGCTAGAATTGTAGATATGATAACAAAAAGATTACAATTACAAGAAAAAATTGGCACAGACATTGCGGAGGTAATTGCAAAAGCATGTAATACTGATGATGTTGCTGTATATATTGAGGGAGAACATTCCTGTATGACTGCAAGAGGAATAAAAAAGCCAGGAGTTGTAACTGATACATATACAATGAGAGGAAAATTTAAAAATGATAGCAATTTGCGTCAAGAGTTTTTTTCTGCAATAAATAGGTAATAATATGGAAAGAAAATATAAGATAGTATATTGGCTAAATTTTTTTAGTGAATTTAAACTATATGGAGTTATAGCTATTCTATTTTACATTGAAGTTACTAATTCTATGATGTTAGGAATGAGTATATTTAGTATAGCAACATTAATATCATGTATTATATATTTATGAGCTTCTTAAAGAAGACTCAAAAGAAATTGAATATAACAATTATGCAGGAAAAATAAACTCCATGAAATACTTAGCTGGAGCAGTATCTGCACTAATTGGTTGCATTATAGCTTTTTTTACATCATATAAAATAATTATATTGTTGTCATTTATCCCAAAAATATTATTAATAATCGCTTCATTTAAATTAAAAGAAATAAAAAATATAAAAAGACAGGAAAATGTAAAAGAACAAGCAAAACAATCATTAAAGCTTATTATGACAAATAAAGTTTTAAAAAGACAAATTATAGCTGATGGTATAAATGAGGGAATAGGAGAAGCATGTTTTCAATTTAGAAGTACTTTCTATCCCAAATGGGCTTTGGGAATACCAGGAATTTTATCAAATATAGGAGCAACTATTGCAAATTGGAATAATGGAAAATTAGTCGAAAATACTGGAAAAGAAAGATTATATTATATTGTAAATATATATAGTATGTTATCTAATATAATTGGTGTTATATTAAAATCAATAATTTCACCAATAATAATGGTTTCTAATTCATTACTTACAACGGAAGTTATACAAATGGAAATAGAACAACAATTATATGATGAAAAACATAGAGCAAGTATGGGTTCAATAAAATCATTATTTAAAAATATTATTTTTGCAATTATAAGTTTATTGATAGGTTTGTGTGCAGATAAAATTGGTATAATAAATAGTTTTATAATATTTCAAATATTAAAGATAATACCAATGTTTATATATAAAAATATAATAAAAATGTTAGACGATAATTAAATTTGACAAAAAAAGCAAATTAGCGTATAATTGTTATGTAAACGGAAACGTTTTGTATTTTTAAGTTTGCAGTCAATATATTTTTATAACATTTAGGAGGTATTACTATGACTGAATTTGAAAAGAATCCTAATCCAACAAAAGACCAACATTTTATGGTCGACAAGCAACTCATTGAACATATTTGTCGGAAGGCTAATATACAAAAAGGAGAGTCTGTTGTAGAAGTTGGTGGTGGAGCAGGAGCACTAACCGAAGTTTTAGCTAGGCTAGGAAATCCACTGACAGTTATTGAGCTTGACCATTATTATGCAGATTTACTGAAAAAGAAATTCAAGAATTATGATAATGTTACGGTTGTTGAAGGTAATGCACTTGATATGTCATATGTTGATTATGATAGAATTGTTGCAAATCTTCCATATACTATAACAGAACCTTTCTTGGTAAATCTTGCACAGTCTGGGGCACTTTACGTGAACAACAAGGACAAAAAGAGTTCAAGAGTAAAGAGTATCACATTGGTGTTATCTCAGAACTCTACTAGAAAAATGGTGGCACCAATACAGGTTTCCGAAGGAAATAGTAAACACTTGAATCAGGAATTTGGATTAATTTCAGCAATTTGTCAAACATATCTTAATGTTGATATTGATCAGGTAATTCCGAGCAAAGCATTTTATCCTGAACCAGCAGTTACATCTTTTTTGGTAAATCTTACACCGAAGAAGAAAAAAACAACTGTTGATAGAATAATGGAAGAAATTTTGATGGACAGAAATCGGAAGACTCCTACAATTAGTAGAGTATATCAGATGATGTTGGTTCAAGGAAGAATTTATAACTTGAACAAACACAAAAATTCTTCTAATCAGAATTTCAGTGGAAGCTTTACTTCGAAGAGAATTGGAGACAGTAGCATTTATGACTTAAACAATGCACAGATTTCTCAGCTATTACAGGATTTAATCAGGAATGATTCGAAAATTAAAGGTGCTAAGGCTTCAAGAAAACACTTTGAGGAAGATCCTTATGAGAGTTATCTGAGAACAGGTAGATATGATTTGGATAACTTTGAAGAGGAAGAGGAAGTTGTTGTAACTAAGACACAGAAAAAGGCATCAGAAAAATATGCTTATCTGTATGATGACAGAAGATATAATGCTTTACTTCATCGAGGATTAGAGTTCGCTTCGAAAGAAGAGTTGATGGAAATCTTGGGATGACAGAATGCAAACTAATTAAAGGTAATTGAGTAATTACCTAAAACGGAGAACATTTTATTAATGTTCTCCGTTTACCTTTTATTTTTATTGTGAGATATCAAATAATTATGATTTTACAATTTCATATTATGTGCTATTTGAATTAGTAGTAGTAGAATCAAAAAATTATTACAGTAATGCAATGTCATTAATAAATTTAGCAAGAATTAAGGGATGTTTTTCGGAGAAAAATGCAAACATATTAAAAAGAGATATAAAAAACAGAATTTTTTAAACAATGATTAAGACTTAGTAAATTATAAAAATAAACATTAAATAGAAGAAAGGTTGCGAAAAAATGCAAAGAGAAATGAATATTAAAGATTTTGAAAACTTTTCAAATAAACTTGAAAAGAGCAAAAAAGAATATAAAGAAGGAAAAGTACATGATGCAAGGAATGTTTTCAAAAAAATGCAAGAGAAGTATGGATACTAATTAGAATTGAAAAAATTTTTGAAAAACAGGGAGGACAAAATCAAATTTTATGAGCAAATAAGTGAATGGGTAAGAAACTCTTTCACTTATTTTTGTTATGTGAAAAAATCAATATAATTTTTATTAAATTTTAAGCATACATATTAGAAAAAGCATATTTTAAAGAAGGTGTGGCATGAAAGAACAAGAGGAAGAAGGCAAGATATTTTGTATATTTGATTCTACAAAAGGTGAAATAAATGAAAGTATTGGTAAGGCATTTGAAATTTATTTAAAAGACCGAATAAAAGACCAAAAAAAACTTGAAAAAAACTAGATTACAGTTTAAAATAGTTTCTAAGCAGGTGATTGCTAGGAACAAAAGGGAGCGTGAAAAAATGGTTTTTAGCAATCGGAATAGAGTTTAATAAAATTTTCAAAGTAGGCATTTATATTCGTTTATCTCGTGAAGATGGCGACAAGCTAGAAAGTGATAGTATATCAAATCAAAGGGATATATTGCAAAGATATATAAAGGAAAATAGGCTTATATTTATAGATGAATACAAAGATGATGGTATTTCTGGAACAACTTTTGATAGACCAAATTTTAATAGGATGATTGAGGATATTGAAAATAAAAAAATAAATATGGTTATAACTAAAGATTTATCAAGATTAGGGAGAGATTACATAAAAACAGGTTATTATATTGAGAATTATTTTCCAGAAAAAAATGTAAGATATGTTTCAATCCTTGATGGAATAGACACATTTATAGACAGTACAAATAATGATGTAACACCATTTAAAGCAATTATAAATGATATGTATGCAAAAGATATTTCAAAAAAAATTAAAGGAGTACTAAGAGAAAAAGAGTTAAAAGGTGAATACTTAGGTAGTGTTGCACCATATGGCTATAGAAAAAGTAAAACACATAAGAATAAGTTAGAAATAGATGAAAATGTATCTTATGTAATAGAAAAGATATTTGAACTGTATTCAGAAGGAAATGGAGTTCAGAAAATTTCAAACATTTTAGATAAAGAGGGAATAGATCCTCCTAGTAAATATTTAAATCAAAAGCATCAAAGAACAACATGGAGTCCTAAATCAATAAGAGCGATATTAATAAATGAAGCCTATATTGGAAATACAGTTCAAAATAAGTGTGTATCTGTATCTTATAAAGTTAAGAAAAGAAAGCAAAAGGTTGAAAGCGAATACATAAGAGTTGAAAATACTCATGAAGCGATTATATCAAAAAAATTATTTACTAAAGTACAAGAAATTTTAAAAAGTAGAAAAAGTATGTCAGCACCAAAGCATGATGAATTACTAAAAGGACTAATATTTTGTCATAATTGCGGAAGGCAGTTAAGAATTTGCTACAGAGGTAAAAAGAAAAAAATAGGATATGTAGATTGTGCTTTAGCAAGGGGGAAAGATAAAAAATGTAGGACTTGTAATTATAATTATAGTAAATTTGAAAGTAGAGTGATTAATCAAATAAAAGAAATTTGCCTTTTACATTATGATAAAAATGCTTTGAAATTAATTTATGAAAAAAGTAAAGATAATTACAATTTAATTATAAAAAAAGAAGAACAGAATTTATCTAATGTTATAAAAAAAATTGAAGATGTTACAAAAAAAATAGATAAAATGTATTTTGATAATTTGAATGGCATTATATCAAATGATGATTATTTTAGGTATTCAAGAATTTTTTTAGAAGAAAGAGAAAAATTAAATAATCAAAAGAAAAGTATTGAAGAAAAGATTTGCATAATTAAAGAGAAAAAACGAAAAAATAAAAATAAAGAGAATATTGATAAAATCATAGAAAACTTTTTAAGTTTTAAAAAAGAAAATTTAAACAGAAAAATATTATTTGAATTAATTAACAAAATAGAATTAGATGAATTTAAAAATATCTATATATACTTTAATTTTTCAGAATTAAACATTATAAAAGAACAATTAAATAATGTGAAATTTATAGAAAGTGCTTAAGTAGAATAAGCAAAACAACACATTCAGGAAATGTGATTTCCTAGAGTGTAAAAAATGGTAACTTTGGTAATGCATCACATCTAGCATGGGTATATGATATATATTGCAAAACAGGAATACAAATATCATTTCCAATAATAGCAGATAGAAATGGAGAAATAGCAAGAAAATATGGAATGATATCAAATGATATTAGTAATACAGAAACGGTGAGAAACGTATATATAATAGATGATAGAGGAATAATAAGGACAATATTTGTATATCCAATGAATGTAGGAAGATTTATACCAGAAATAATAAGAACAATACAAGCACTGCAAGTATCAGAATGTAGTAAAGGAATGACTGCTGCAAATTGGATTCCAAATCAACCAGTGATAATGCCAATGCCAAAAACATATTGTGAGTTACAGGAAAGAGCGAATCAAATGAGAGAAGATAGAAATGGAATAAGTTGGTATTTAGGTTTTAAAAATATAGAAGAAAAATGCAAAAAGGAAATAGATTAGCTGAAAACTATCTTTGGAATTTTAAATTCAAAGATAGTTTTTTGATTAGTTATAAAATAAAAAGAATAATATAGTAATGTTATTATCAAAAATATTAATATATCATAAAATAAAATTATAAAATCTATAATTGTGTTAATACTAAGTATAGTAAAATATTAGAAAGGACACGATTATGAGAAAATCTATATGGCAAGATAAAATAAACGATAATAGAAATAATTTAGAAAACAATCAAAAAGATAAAATAAAGCAAGAATATGAAAATACAAAAGAAACTAAAAAAGAAGTAGATGTATGTATAATAGGAGCAGGAATAACGGGAGTTACTTGTGGTTACGAATTATCAAAATTAGGTTATACTGTTTCTATAATAGAAAAAAATGAAATTGGCTCAGGAACAACCGGTAGAACAACGGGAAAAATAACAAGTCAACATGACAGCTTTTACAATTACTTAGAAGAATCATTTAGCATTGATACAGCAAAAAAATATTTAGAAGCAAATGAAAATGCAATTAATAAAATTGAAAGTAGAATAAAAAATGAAAATATAGAATGTGATTTTGAAAGACTAAATAGTTACATTTATACTACTAAAAAAGAAGAAATAGAACAGCTTGAAAAAGAAATAAAAACATTAAAAAATCTAAATTATAAATGCGAGTATGTAACAGATATTGATTTACCTTTTAAAATAGAAGGAGGAATATGTTTTAAAGAGCAAGCACAATTCCATCCAATAAAATATATAAATGGATTAGTTAAATATATTGAAGAGAAAGGAAATAAAATTTATACACATACAATAGCAAAGGAAATAAAGAAAGGAGAAAACGAAAAATATATAGTAGAAACAGATAATTTTTCAATATCTGCATCATATGTAATAATGTCAAGTCATTATCCATTTTTTAAAGTTAAAGGGCTATATTCAGCTAAAATGTATCAATCAATGTCATATTTAATTGCTATTGAAACTAAAAAAGAATTACCAAGTGGCATGTATATAAGTATAAGTAATCCAAATATAACAATAAGAAAGGCGAAATATAATGGAAAAGATGTGCTATTAATAGGTGGTGGAGATAATAAAACGGGTAAAGAGACAACATATGAGGAAAGTTATGGAAGATTAGAAAAATTTGCAAGAGAATATTATCCTGATGCTAAAATATTAGCAAAATGGAATGCTCAAGATTGTATAACATTGGATAAATTACCATATATAGGACAAGCATCTAACTTATTACCAAATGTTTATGTAGCAACAGGATTTAAAAAATGGGGAATGACTTTATCATCTGTTGCAGTTGATATAATTGTAGATGATATAGTAGGCAGAAAAAATGAATATAAAGATATATTTTTGGCTTCAAGAATGCAACCAATAAAAAATCATGAAGAAATGAAAAATATGTTAGTAGATTCTAGTAAGGCATTAGTTATAAATAAATTGAAAGAAAAAGATGTAGTAGAAAAGAAAATAAAAAAAGAAACAGGAGGAATAATTGAAGTAAATGGTAGAAAGGTAGGAATATACAAGGACGAAAAAGGAGAAATATATGCAGTAAATCCTAAATGTACGCATTTAGGTTGCTTGCTTGTATGGAATCAAGTTGAGAAAACTTGGGACTGTCCTTGCCATGGTTCACGATTTAATTATAAAGGAAAAAATATAGTAGAACCAGCATATGACGATTTGGATATAATAGATATTTCAAAATTATAATATGAGTTTAAACATTATTGAATTGTGTGCTTTGATATAAATAAAAAACAATATAAACAATGAAGAAAACAGTTTTATTATAAAAATTTAGATATTAAAATATAATATAATTCATAATAAATATATTTATAAATTATATTAAAACTTAAATATTGAATATAAATAAAAAATATTCACATAATAGTAAATGGATAACGATATTATTTGCTAAAAAAGTAAAAGCAAAATAGTAGCTTTAATGAAATCAAAAACTTAGAATTTATTTTTTTAATTTATTTCTAAAAAGGAAAGGAAGATGATAAAATGGAAGGAAATCAAAAAATACATTGCACAGTAGAAAGTTGCAAATATAATGAAAAAAACAAAAATTTATGCAAATTGCAAGCGATACAGGTGGCTCCGATAGAGAATTGTAAAACTAAAAAGGCAGATGAATCTATGTGTTCAAGTTATATTTATGAGAAGAATTAATTTTCTTCTCATTTTTTTCTTGACATATTAGAAAATAAGAAATAAAATAGCAATAGCAAAACAAAGGCAAAAGCCGGAAATGGAGGAAAAGATTATGTTAGTTACAACAAAAGAAATGTTTGAAAAATCAATGAAAGAAGGATTTGCAATAGGGGCATTTAATGTAAATAATATGGAAATAGTACAAGCGATAATGGATGCAGCAGCAGAAAATAAATCACCAGTAATATTACAAGCTTCATCTAGTGCAATAAAATATGCAAGAATAGGATATTTAATGAAAATGGTAGAAGCAGCAGTAGAAGAACATCCAGAAGTGCCAGTAGCAATACATTTAGACCATGGTCCAGACTTTGAAACAGCAAAAATGTGTATAGATAATGGATTCACATCTGTAATGATTGATGGTTCAAAATATGATTTTGAGGAAAATGTTGCATTAACAAAAAAAGTAGTTGACTATGCTCATAGTAAAGGAGTAGTTGTAGAAGCTGAACTTGGAAAATTAGCTGGAATTGAAGATGATGTAAATGTATCAGAATCAGATGCAATGTATACTGATCCAGAACAAGCAGAAGAATTTGTAAGAAGAACAGGATGTGATTCATTAGCAATAGCTATTGGAACAAGTCATGGAGCATATAAATTTAAAGGAGAAGCAAAATTAAGATTTGATATATTAAAAGAAATAAAAGAAAGAATACCAAATACTCCAATAGTATTACATGGAGCTTCAACAGTTATACCTGAATTAGTAGAAATGTGTAATGAATATGGTGGAAATATTCCTGGAGCTAAAGGTGTGCCAGATGAAATATTAAAAGAAGCAAGTAAATCAGGAGTTTCAAAAATCAATGTTGATACAGATTTAAGATTAGCTTTAACTGCTGGAATAAGAAAAGTATTAAAAGAAGAACCAAATGCATTTGATCCAAGAAAATATTTGACACCTGCAAGAGAATTGGTAAAAGAAACAGTATCACATAAAATGAAAGATGTGTTTGGGTCAAGTAATAAAATATAAGAAAAGTAGAGGAACTAATAATTTTAATTTATGTTGTAAAAATTGAAATTAAAAAAATATTTCTTATATAATAAAAATAACTATTTTAGAATATTAAATTTCTAAGATAGTTATTTTTTATGCATGAAAAAAGTATATAATATAAATATAATTTTATATAAAGTTGGATAATATAAAGTTAATAATTTTGATACTATATAATAGATTCTACAAATTAGTCGCTGGAAATAGCTGATAATAGTGAATTTTAGCTATAATTTTTAGATTTTAAATTTATGTCAATTTGCCTTTGAGCATCTTTTTTAGCTAAATCTTGTCTTTTGTCATAAAGTTTTTTTCCTTTACCAATACCTAATTCTAATTTAACTAGATTTCCTTTAAAATACATATTCAAAGGAATTAAGCTATAACCTTTTTGATTAATCAGACCAACTAATTTATTAATTTCTTTTTTATTTAAAAGTAATTTTCTAGCTCTTAAAGGGTCTTTATTAAATATATTACCATGTTCATAAGGACTAATGTGCATTCCATAAACAAATACTTCTCCATTTTTAATGTTAGCATAGCTATCTTTTAAATTAGCTTTACCATTTCGAATAGATTTAATTTCAGTACCATAAAGAACTATACCAGCTTCTAATTTATTTTCGATATTATAATTGTGATATGCAGTAGGGTTTTTAGCTATTAATTTTGTATTCATATATAATTATAAATCCTCCTAATTTTGTTTTTTAAAATATTTTTTGAGATATGATATTTAAATTTTATTTAATTTCATTATTTCTCTACTATGTAAAATTATTTATTTTTATTGTATAGGAAAAATTAGATTTTGCATTGCTCCTATATAAGATTTTTTATATACAATAAATAAAAGTAACCTAAAAAAAGACTGATGAGAACTTTTATTATATAAAGTATTATAGCATAAATATAATTAATATAAAATGAAAAATTAAAATAAATTTATTTTTATACAAAATTAAGATGTCATAAAGTAAAAATAAAAGGAAAAAATTAAACTTAAAGTTTTTATTTTTATATTTTTATTTTATGACATCTATTAAAATCATTAGATATATCATTAGTAGTAATTTTAGTCTTTTTAATATATTTATTTAGATATATCATTTAATAATAATGTTATTAAAATAATAAAATATTATCTTCTATTATTATACTTAGAAGAATTGGTTTGCATTGAATAATACCAAACGGCAGCAATAATTGCTAATGCAGCTATACCAAGTATTAGCCAAGTCCAAGCAGTAGCACCCATACCCATAAAAGTAGTTGTACCATCAGCAGAAGTTCTTGTAGCACTATAAGTATTATTATTCATACCATCATTCATTTCTCTAGAAGTATTATTCATCCCCTCAGTTACAGTATTACTAGCATTGCTCATAGTATTTTCCATAGAACCTGTTACATTTTTAGAACCATTAGATATATCTTCAGCAGTATTTCTAGTAGTTCCTTCAACATTATTTATTGCACCAGATACACCATTTTTAACATCTTCAGCTATATTTTTTGCTGATTCACCCATATCATGCATTGCGCCATCTGCTGCAAAACAACTAGTAGCAAAAAACATAACAACACATGTGATTAATGCTAAAGTAATAAATAATTTTTTATGCATAAAATTTGCCTCCTTTTTATTAATATATTTACTAATATTTTTAATAAATTATTAGCAAATAAGATATAATAATAGTATTGAAAAAAAAGAGTAAAATATACATAAAATAAAAAAGATATAAATGTAAAATTCCATAACTAAAAAATACCAAATCTTAATACTTTTATAAGATTTGGTACAAAATTTAAAATCTATTTTTTTAATCTAATCAATATAGCAATTCCTAATAAAATTAATAAAACTCCAATTACGATTAATAATATATTTAAAATATCAGAAATTTGTAATTCACCACTAGATTGACTTCCGGCAACAGTTTGTGTAACTGGTGGAGTAGTAGTTTTATTACCTGTTGAAGAAGTGTTTGAAGTTGTATTAGTATTTTCTGAATCTATTGAATTTGTAGTGTCATTAGAAGAATTACTGGATTCATTTGTAGATGTATTAGAAGTATTTTCTGATGAAACAGTATTACCTGTATTAGATGTTTCTTCATTACTTGTAGAACCTTCATCATCAGTTAAATCCATATTAACAGCATATGTAGATGTTGAAAAACTTACTAAAACAAAAGATATTAGTAAAATTAATAATATTTTTAATTTTTTTGACATAATTAAATTACCTCCATAAATAAATTCTCTTAAGTTCATACACAATAATATCACAAAAATAAAACAAATGTCTAGTAATTTAATGAAATTGTTTAATTTTATTTTTTTATATGCTATAATGTGAAAAAAAGATGATTTTTCTATACAATAAGAAAAAGTAAATAAACTCTAAATAAAGGAGAAAACAATGTCAAAAATATTAATAGTAGAAGATGATGAAAAACTAAGAAAAGAATTAAAAATTTTTTTAGAAAAGAATGGATATGAAGTTAAAATATTAGAAGAATTTGAAAATGCAATACAAGATATATTAAAAGAAAATGCAGATTTAATATTGCTAGACATAAATTTACCATATACAGATGGAGAATATATATGCAAAGAAATTAGAAAAGTTTCAAATTTGCCAATAATAATGGTAACAAGTAGAAATAGTGAAATTGATGAATTAATAAGTTTAAATAATGGTGCAGATCAATATGTTGTAAAACCATATAATGTTCAAATATTATTAGCAAAAATAGCAGGTCTTTTGAAAAGAACTCAAAATAATGAAGGTAACCCCAATAAGATAAATTGTAATGATTTTATTTTAAATATATCAAAGAGTTGTATAGAAAGAGGTGATGAACAAAAAGAGTTGACAAAAAATGAATTAAAAATTTTACACTATTTAGCTTTAAAAAAAGGCCAAATAGTTTCAAGAGATGAAATAATAAATTATTTATGGGATAGTGAAAGTTTTATAGATGATAATACACTAACTGTAAATATGACAAGATTAAGAACAAAACTAGATGAAATAGGTTTACAAGATAGAATAGAAACAAAAAGAGGACAGGGGTATATGTTAAAATGAGTTTCAAAAATTTTATAAAAGATAAGGTAATATATATAATATTTTTAATTCTAAGTATATTTGCAGTACAAACATTTTTATTAACAGTCAATACAACATTATATGTGAGAGTTTGTATAGGAATAATTCCAATAATTTTATTTATAATAGCATTAATAATAGAGTATTGGACTAAAAATAAATATTACAAGAGAATTAATGAAAAATTAGAAGAATTAGATGAGAAATATTTAATATCTGAACTAATGGAAATGCCAAATTTTGTAGAAGGCAAGAAAACAAAAGATATAATTCAAGATGCTGGAAAGTCAATGCTAGAAAATGTGAATAAATATAAATATTTACAAGAAGATTATAAAGAATATATAGAATTATGGATTCATGAGATAAAAATACCAATAGCAACAAGTAAATTAATAATAGAAAATAATCCATCAGAAGCAACAAAAAGTATAAATGAAGAATTAGATAAAATAGAAAACTATATTGAACAAGCTCTTTATTATGCAAGAAGCAATAATGTTGAAAAAGATTATTATATAAGAAAAACTAGCTTAAAAGAAATAGTAAATACAGCAATTTTAAAAAATAAAAGAAATTTATTACAAAATAAAATTAATTTAGAAATACATGATATAGAAAAAGAAGTTTATACAGATAACAAATGGTGCACATTTATTCTAAATCAAATAATACAAAATTCAATAAAATATAGTCAAAAAGAAAATAAAAAAATAGAGATATATAGTGAAGATAAAAAAGAAAAAGTTATACTACATATAAAAGACAATGGAATAGGAATAAAAAAAGGAGAAATAACAAGAGTATTTGAAAAAGGCTTTACAGGAGAAAATGGAAGAATAGATGGAAAAAAATCAACAGGATTAGGACTGTATTTATGCAAGGTACTTTGTACTAGATTAGGATTAGGGATAGAGCTAAATTCTGAAATTAATTTAGGAACAGAAATAAAAATTATTTTTCCAAGAAGTAGTTTTATAAAATGATTTTTGTCTCCGACCCCAAAATCACGACCCCAAAATCATTATGATTTTAGTGATTTTAGGGTCGGAGACAAAAGTCATTTAGCTTACAAAACTGTAAGCTAAATGTAAGCAAAAAGAATTGCATAAAACAAACTCCTTTCGTATAATTAAGATAATCTTAAATATGCGAAAGGAGTTGTTTTTCAATGAACAATATATTAGAAGTAAAAAATATAGAAAAATACTATGGAAACAAATCTAATCTAACAAAAGCCATAGATAATATTAGTTTCACAGTAAATGAAGGAGAATTTATAGGAATAATGGGAGCATCTGGCTCAGGTAAAACCACATTATTAAATTGTATTTCTACAATAGATAGAGTAACTTCAGGAAAAATTGTAATAAACAATCAAGATATTACAAAGCTAAAAGGAAATAAGCTAAACAAATTTAGAAGAGAAGAATTGGGATTTATATTTCAAGATTTTAACCTTTTAGATACACTAACAGCTCGTGAGAATATAGCTTTAGCCTTAACTATACAAAAAGTAAATGCTAAGGAGATAGATAAAAGAGTTGAAAAAGTTGCTAATCAACTTGGAATAACAGATATATTAAATAAATACCCATATCAAATTTCAGGAGGACAAAAACAAAGAGTTGCATCAGCAAGAGCTATAATAACAAATCCAAACTTGATATTAGCAGATGAGCCAACTGGGGCATTAGATTCAAAGTCAGCAAGACAATTACTAGAAAATTTAGAAGCTTTAAATAATGATTTTAATGCAACTATATTAATGGTAACACATGATTCGTTTACTGCTAGCTATGCAAATAGAATATTATTTATAAAAGATGGAAAAATCTTTAATGAATTGGTAAAAGGAGAAGATACAAGAAAACAATTCTTTGAGAAAATAATAGAAGTTCAAACTCTATTAGGAGGTGAACTAGGCGATGTTATTTAAGTTATCTTTAAAGAATATTAAAAAGAGTTTTAAAGATTATGCAATATATTTCTTAACTTTAGTTTTAGGAATAGCAATTTTCTACATGTTTAACTCATTAGATAGTCAACAAGCAATGTTACAAGTATCACAATCAACAAAAGATATTATAACATTAATGATTAATATGTTGGGATTGGTATCTGTATTTGTTGCAGTTATTTTAGCATTATTAATTGTTTATGCAAATAATTTTATAGTAAATCGAAGAAAAAAAGAATTTGGTATATATATGACCTTAGGAATGGGAAAAAAACAAATTTCTAGAATAATATTATTAGAGACAATATTTATAGGAATTATTTCACTTGCAGTAGGAATATTAGTAGGTGTCTTAGGCGCACAATTTATGTCTATTTTAGTGGCAAAATTATTTGAAGCAGATATGAGTGAATTTACATTTGTATTTTCAAAAACAGCTTGTATAAAAACTTGTATATATTTTGCAATTATGTATTTAGTAGTAATTATATTTAATACAATTACAATTTCAAAATATAAATTAATAAATTTACTTACAGCAAATAAGAAAAATGAAACAGTAAAAATAAAGAATCCAATAATTTGTATTATAGTATTCTTAATTTCAATAGGAATATTAGCTTATGATTATTATAAAGTTACAGGTGGAGTAAAGACACTTTCAACAGTAGACAAATTGGTACCAATTATTTTAAGTGGCATTGTTGCAACTATATTATTTTTCTGGTCTTTATCAGGATTTATATTAAAAGTTGTGCAAACAAGGAAAAAGGTGTATTATAAAGATGCAAATATGTTTGTATTAAGACAATTAAATAATAAAATAAATACAACAGTAATAAGTATAAGTTTGATTTGTTTAATGTTATTTATGACTATAAGTATTTTATCTTCTGCATTTTCATTAAGAAATACAATGCAAAAGGATTTAAAAGAAATGACTCCAGTAGATTTGAATTTATATAAAACTGTAAATCTTCCGGAAAATTATACTACATCAAAAGGAGATACAAAGAAATATACACAACAAGAAATAGACGAATCAAGAATTACAATGGAAGAATCATTAAGTAAAGCCGGATTTGATATGAATTTATTAAAAGATATAGTGGAAATACCAATTTATGCAACAAATGAATTAACACTAAAAGATAGTTTTGGAAAACAGTATGAAAGAATAAAAAATGAGTATTCAATGATGATAGGATTTGACTTGCCTGAAACAATTGTAAAGATATCAGATTATAATAAAATTGCAAGGCTATATGGGCAAGAAGAATATTCCTTAAAGGATGATGAATATATGGTACTATGTGATTTTGACTCATTAAAAGTTTTAAGAGATTCTAGTCTAAGAGATAATACTGAAATAACAGTTAGTGGTAAGAAATATAAACCAAAATATGATGAATGCAAAGAAGGATTTATTATGATATCAACGAGTCATACAAATGGAGGGATTGTTTTAGTACCAGATAGTTGTAACTTAACAGAAGATATGAAAGAACAATCACTTTTAGCTGCAAACTATAATACAGATTCAGAAGATGAAAAAGAAAAAATAGATGAAATGTTGGCAGAAAGAGATTCAGAAGTTGCTAAAAAAATGTTAGAAAATGGAGTTCAAGTTGATGGATTAACAAAGATTGTTGTAATATCATCAAGTGTAGGAATAGCAACAATTATTACATTTATAGCAATATATTTAGGAATAATATTCTTAATAGCAAGTTCAGCAATATTAGCATTAAAACAATTAACAGAAAGTTCAGATAATAAGCAAAGATATAGAATTTTAAGAAGAATTGGTGCAGATGAAAAAATGATTAATAGAGCATTATTTAGACAAATAGGAATATTTTTCATATTACCATTGATTTTAGCAGTAGTACATTCAATTTTTGGAATTCAATTTGCAATGTCAATGATGGCTGGATTATGTAGTTCAGAAGATTTATTACCATCAATTATAGTATCTGTAATAGTTATTGGAGGAATATATGGTTTATACTTCTTAGCAACATATTTAGAAAGTAAAAATATAATAAGAGAGGAAGATTAATCATTAAAAGAAAATAGTTTTTCAGAAATATAGAAATAAAAGTAAAATAAGTCGAAAAATAATTTGTAGAAATGAGGTGGCAATATATGAAAAAAATTTTTAAGTTTTTAATAATACTAATATTACTATTAACTAGCTTAGGATTGTTGATAATAGGAAATGGATATAATATGTATAAAGAGGCAATTCAAGAAATGCCTATACAAGAAAAAGTAGAAGAAATAAGACAAAAGGAAAATTATACAAAACTTTCAGAATTGCCACAAATATATATAAATGCAGTAATATCAGTAGAAGACCACAGATTTTATGAACATAATGGAATTGATGTAATTGCAATAGGACGAGCTATTATAAATGATATAAAAGCAATGAGTTTTGTTGAAGGAGGAAGTACCATAACACAACAAATTGCTAAAAATGAATATTTTACTCAAGAAAAGAAAATTACTAGAAAAGTAGCAGAAGTATTTGTTGCTTTTGAATTAGAAAAACAATATACTAAAAATGAAATTTTAGAATTGTATATAAATACTATTTATTTTGGAAATGGATATTATAATATAAAAGATGCAGCAAAAGGTTATTTTGGAAGAGCAATTACTAATTTAAGTGATAGTGAATGTATTATGTTAGCAGGAATACCAAATGCACCTTCAGTATATGCGCCGACACAAAATCCAGAATTGGCTAAACAAAGACAAAAACAAGTTGCTGAAAAAATGGTTAAGTATGGTTATTTGACAGAGGAAGAGAAAGATAAGATTTTAGGCAAGTAAGATAGATATTTGTTACAAAATCAAATAAGTTAATATTTAAAAATTGCTCTCACTTACTAAGAAAGTGGGAGCAATTTTTAAAAATAATTATCAAATGTTTAAATATAATTTTATTTATGAGGAATATCAAAAATCAAAGAAATAATATAATTACAAAGCTGAGTTTCAGACAAAGAATTATCAGATTTTAACCACCAAATAATAGTTGAAATTACAGCTCCTGCATAAAATTGAGATATAACTTCGATAGGCACATCATGTGAAATTCCATTTATTTCTTCCTTATTTAACATTTCATATATATATGAAATACAAGCATTTGTAAATATATTTATAATTCCACTATCAGAATTCTTTTTTAGAATGTTTTTGAAAAATACTTTGTTTTCTCCAATATATTCGAGCATACTCATTATCATTTTTGTATAAAAATCTTTATTGTTTGAATATGTATTATGAGAAATTTTTTCCCATAACTCTTGTTCAATATCTTTAATACAAAAATCAAGTAATTCATATTTATCTGAAAAATGGCTATAAAAAGTTGTTCTATGAACCATTGCTAAATTGCAAATATCATTTACTCTTATTTCCTCAAATGATTTTTTAGATAGAAGTTCAATTAATGCTTTTTTTAAAAATAGATATGTTTTTTTTACTCTTAAATCTTTCAAACTACATCATCCTTACTATAAAATTGTAATCTATATAAATTATAAATCAGATTGTATACAAAAGTAAAGATAATAAACAAATGTATATACAAAAAATAAAAAATGTATAATAAACATCACAAGTATATGGTCTGTTGTTGCAAAAAGAAAGAAAAAATCTATAATAGAAAATGGTAAAAATTTTATAGGAGGAAGTAGAAATGGATAAGAAAAAGAAAATAATGAAATGGATTATAATAGTAGCAATTATTGTAATACCAGTAATGTATAGCTTTTTTTATTTAAAAGCATTTTGGGACCCATATGGAAATTTACATGGAATGAAAATAGCAATTGTAAATTTAGATAAAGGAAGTAATAATGAAAATTTAGGAAATAATCTAGTAGAGGAATTAAAAGAAAAAGATGTAATGAGCGTAGAAGTATTAAATGACAGCAAAAAAGCAGAAGATGGTTTGATAAATGAAGAATACTATGCGACAATAACTATTCCAGAAAACTTTACACAAGATTTAAATTCAGCAGAGAATAAAGACAGAAAAACAACTACAATAACATATTCACCAAACCAAAAAAGCAATTACTTAGCATCACAAATAATTGCGAAAGTAGTAACAACAGTTGAAACTGAATTAAGAAGTGAAGTAAGTAAAAAAGTTGTAGAAACATTATCAAACAAGTTAAATGAAGTACCAGAAAAAATGCAAGATATATCAGATGGAGCAACACAAATAAAAGATGGAGCTAATCAACTATCAACAGGATTGCAAACATTAAATTCAGGTACAAATGAATTACAAACAAATTATAATAAATTTGATACTGGTGTAGACACAGCATATAATGGAAGTAAAGAATTGAATAATGGACTTAATCAATTAAATAGTGGAGCAGAACAACTATATCAAGGAACTATACAACTTGAAAATGCAACTAAGAATTTATCAGCAGTAACTTCAGGGATAAATCAAATTTCAACAGGAGCAAGTAATTTATCATCAGGAGTTTCAGCATATGTAAATGGAGTAAATACAGCAATAGCAGGAGTTAACAATACTGTATCACAAGTAAAAACATTAGGTGCAGATATACAAAGTTATGTAGCAAAAAATCCAAGTGTAATGGCAGAGCCAAATTTTCAAAAAATAATGAAGGATTTACAAAATATAAATAATTCAGCAGGAAATATGCAAGGGTTAAATACATTAAAAACAAAAGGAAATGAATTAAAAACAGGAGCAAGTAACTTAAATTCAGGAATACAAACATTTGCTAGTCAAGCTAAGAAATTACAAGATTTACAAGCAGGTGCTAAAACTTTAAATACAGGAATGTTAGAATTAAAACAAGGATTAAGTAAAGCACAAACAGGAAGTCATGCTTTAACTTCAGGCTTAAATGAATTAAGCATAAACTCTAAAAAAGTATCAGCAGGAATAAATCAATTAAATGAAGGTTCAAAACAAGCACTTGATGGAAGTAATACATTAGTAGCAGGTACAAATACTTTTAAAACAGAAATAGATAATGGTATAGAAGCTACAAAAGAACAACTAACAAACCTAGAAGGCTTAGATGAATATGTAGCAAATCCAGTAAAAATAGAAGAAAAAGATTATGCACAAGTAAATTCTTATGGATTAGGTTTTGCACCATACTTTATGTCTATATCATTATGGGTTGGTGGATTAATCATGTTAGTAATGTTATATAATGACCCAGAAGATAGATATAAATTATTAGGAAAAAATGCTAAAAATAAATATTTAAGAACAGCATTATATATTGGAATAGCAGCTATTCAAGGAATTGTATTAGGATTCTTATTGAAATTAGGCTTAGGATTTGATGTGACAAATATGTGGTTATATTATGGAACTTGCATATTAATTTCAATGGCATTTACAAGTATAGTTCAATTCTTAATTGTAAACTTTGGAGATGTAGGTAAATTCTTATGTATATTATTATTGGTTTTACAATTAGCAGCAAGTGGAGGAACATTCCCAATAGAAACAGTACCTGAATTCTTCCAAAATATTTATAGTGTAATGCCAATGAATTATACTATTAGATTGATAAAAGAAGCATTAATAAATATAAATGTAGATATGATTGTTAGTAATATGACAGTATTAGTTGGAATATTTGTAGCATTTACACTGTTAACAGTATTATTTGACTTTATAAGAAATAAGAAAAATAAGAAAAATGAAAATATACTAAATGAAAATGTAAAATAAATGGTATAATTTTATAGGAGATTTAATTGTTCGTTAATTATTAGTGATGATATAATAATTAACGAACAGTTTTTTAATTAGCCGCTCAAAATGGTTATAATTATGATTTTTTTGAATTTTGACTACTTGTTCCATTCAGAAAGAATTGGTAAGGCTTCCTCATGAGCCTCTCTCACTCAGACCCCTTCATACTTCAGGTACCGTGAGCATTCCTCATTCGAAAGCCTAACCAATTCTAATCTTCATTTCAGTCGAACATCAAAATTCCAAAAAATCATAATTATAACCATTTTGAGCTACTCTACAATAAAAAATAGTATACAGTAATGTGAAAAAAGAAAAATGGAAAATGTGTAGCGAATTTTTGATATTTGTGTTATATTAAGTTTTAATGAATAGGGGAAATAATTTGTATTTAGGAAGGAAAGGATAGAGTAGAATGAAAGTAGTAAGTAAACAAAGAAACAGTAAAATGTGCATTATATGTGGAATGGATAATCCAATAGGACTAAAAGCACAATTTTATAATATGGAAGATGGAAGTGTAATGACATCGTTTCGATATAAAAAAGAGCATCAAAGTTTTCCTCAAAGAGTTCATGGGGGAATAATAGCAGCAATGCTTGATGAATTAGGGTTAAGAGCTTGTTGGACAGAAAGTGAAGAAATATTTGGAGTTACAACATCCATGGAAGTAAAATATAGAAAACCAGTACCATATGATACAGATTTAATAGGAAGAGGACAAGTAGAAAAGGAAAATTCTAGATTTTTAAAAGTTAAAACAGAAATATTAGATAAATCAGGACAAGTGTTAGCAGAAGCAGAAGTGAAATATATAAAATTAGCAGTAGAGAAAATTGTAAATGACATTGATATACATGAAGAAATGCATTATTTAATAAAAGATGACATAAAGGAAATAAATTTTAAATAATTGTAAAAGATAATAAGAAAAGTAGCGAAACTACATTAGAAAGGCTATCGAGGGTCTTTTTAAAGGTCACTTTTACTTGTTGTATACGGAAAAATGCTGATTTTAAAAAATAAATAAAGAAGGGAAGATAATATGAAAATAAGTTTTAGAGAAATACCTAAAGAAAAAAGTGAATACAGTAAATTAAAAGAGCTATATAAAAAAGCATTTCCAAGAGATGAAATATTGCCATTATGGTTATTGAAAATTAGGTCTAAAAGTGAAAATGAATTTTTCTATAGTATTTATGATGAAGAAAAATTTGTAGGGTTAACATATTTAATTAATAATGAAAATATAACTTATGTTCTTTACCTAGCAATAGATTCTGATAATAGAGGAAAAGGTTATGGTAGTATAGTATTAGATAAAATAAAAGAAGAAAGCAATCAAGAAAGTGTTGTTTTATGTATAGAGGAAATTGATTCAAATGCTGATAATTATGAGCAGAGAGTAAAAAGAAAAAAGTTTTATGAAAGAAATGGATTTATAGAAACAGGATTTAAAAATAAAGAGGGAAGAAGATATTATGAAATATTAACATATGGAAAAAAGCACAACAAAAAAGAATATGAAAAAATGATGAAAAATGCTTGGGGAAATATATGGTATACACTTTTGGGAATAAAAGTAGAAGAAATGTAGAGATATATTTAACAATGAGAAAGATTAACAAAGTTTTTATAAAATTTATATTTTGATATATAAATTTTATAAAATATCTAAAAAGAAAGAATGTGATTATATGAATAAAATTTATATGAATGGAGAATTTATAACTTTAGAAAATAATGATATAGAAGCTATATTGGTAGAAAACGGGAAGATAAGAAAAACAGGAACAAAAGATGAAATTTTAAAGTTAAAAGATGAAGAAACAAAAATAATTGATTTAGAAGGAAAAACAATGATGCCAGCATTTATAGACCCACATAGTCACTTTTTTGCAGTAGCAAATAGTTTGTTACAAGTATCATTAGAAAAATGTAAAAGTGTTAAAGAAATACAAGAAGAATTATTAAAATACAAAAAAGAAAATCAAGTACAAGATGGAAAATGGATTATAGCTTGTGGGTATGACCATAATATGTTAGCAGAAAAAAGACATATAACCAAAAAAGAATTAGATGAAATAATTCCTAATAATCCAATAGTAATTCATCACAAATCAGGACATAATGGAGTTTTGAATTCAAAAGGTTTAGAATGGTTAAATATAACCAAAGAAACTATAGAACCTTCTGGAGGAAAAATAGAAAAAGTAAATGATGAACTAACAGGATATTTAGAAGAAAATGCTTTTATTGAAGTAGTAAAGAAAATCCCAATGGCAAATCTAGAAGATTTAGAAGCATTGTGTGAAAGAGCACAAAAGAAATATGCATCATATGGAATAACAACACTTCAAGAAGGTATGATGGTAAAAGAATTAATGCCAATATACAAAAAACTGGTAGAAGATAAAAAATTATATCTAGATGTAATAGCATATATGGACAAAAAGGCAGAAGAGGAAATAAAAGAAAACTTTAAAGAAAACATAAAAAAATATAAAAATCATTTTAAAATAGGTGGAATAAAAATATTTTTAGATGGTTCACCACAAAGTAGAACAGCTTGGATGAGAACACCATATATAGATGACAAAGAATATTATGGTTATGGAACTATGAATGATGAAGATGTAAAAAAAGATGTAGAAAGTGCATATGAAGAAAAATTACAAATATTAGCTCACTGCAATGGAGATAAAGCGGCTGAACAATATATTAATGCAATAAACTCAACAAATAAAAATATAGAAGAAATCAGACCAGTATTAATACATGGACAGTTATTAGGAACAGACCAATTAAAAGAAGTAAAAGAAAATGGAATAATTCCTTCATTTTTCATTGCACATATATACCATTGGGGAGATATTCATATAAAAAATTTTGGATTTGAAAGAGCAAGTAAAATAAGCCCAGCAGGTAGTGCAATACAAAATGATATAAAATTTACCTTCCACCAAGATGCACCAGTAATAGAACCAAATATGTTTGAAACAATATGGTGTGCAGTAAATAGAAAAACAAAAGAAGGGAAAGTTTTAGGAGAAGATGAAAAAATATCAGTTCTAGATGCTATAAAAGCAGTAACAATCAATTCTGCATATCAATATTTTGAAGAAGATTATAAAGGAAGTATAAAAGAAGGGAAGTTTGCAGATTTGATTATAGTAGATAAAAATCCATTAAAAGTTGAAAAAGAAGAAATTAGAAATGTAAAAGTTTTAGAAACTATAAAAAGTGGAGAGACTGTTTGGAAAAAGGAATAAAGTATTTTAATTATAATATTTATAGTTAAATACAAAAAAATTGAAAAAATGGAGATGTAAACAATGAAGAAAAAGATATTTATAAGTCTATCAATTATTGTTCTATTAATTCTAATAGCTATTTTAGGCTATTTTGCTATTAAACAATTTAATGAGTCATCTTTTTATGCAATAATAGAAGAGAAAATAGAAAAAGATAATGGTAATACAATAATTTTTGTAAAAGGACTTGAAACAAATGAAGAACAATGGAGAGGAGAAATTTATTTTAATATAGAAAAAAATGAAAAAGTAGAAATAATTTATAAAAATAAGAATATTAGTATTTCGGATTTAAAAGTAGGGGACAAAGTACAAATCACTTTTGAGGACGAAATAATTAATTCAATGTATCCAACACCATTAAATGAAGTTACCAAAATTGAATTGATGGGCAATAATGAAATATAAAATAGAAGTAATAAAAATAAGGTAATAAAGTTAGATATTATAAAATTATAAAGTAGGAGATAAAAAATGAAAATATTATTTGCAACAACAAATCCGGCAAAAATAAAAAAATATGCAAAAAAATTGCAAGAGAGAAATATAGAAGTATTAACAATAAATGATTTAGGAATAAATTTGAAACCAGAAGAAAGTGGAAAAAATGCAATAGAAAATGCATATATAAAAGCAAAAGCATACTATGATAAAACAAAAATAACAACAATAGGAATGGATAATAATTTATACATAGAAGAATTACCAGAAGAAAAGCAACCAGGAACATATGTAAGAAGAGTAAATGGAAAAGAATTAACTGACGAAGAAATGATAGAATATTATAGTAATCTAGTAAACGAACATGGAGGAAAATTAACTGCTAAATGGGTATATGGTATGGTAATATATAATGGGAAAGAATCTAAAGAATACAGTTGGAGTAAAGGTGATTTTTATTTTGTAGGAAAGCCTTGCAAAAAAAGAAATCCTGGATATCCATTAGATTCAATATCAATATTGCCAGAGTGTAATAAATATTTTGTTGATTTAACTGAAGAAGATAAAAAGAAAAATAATGAGAATTATCAAGAAAATGATGTTATAGATTTTATAGTAAATAATATATAGAAAAGGCTTTTATATTGTATAATCTTATGAATTTTGGAAACAATATGCAACATCAACATATTTTTATTAATAAAATATGATACAAGGAGAGAATTATGGAAATACTAAAAATCATAGGATTATCGATAGGCTCAATTATCATTTTATTTACTTTAACAAAAATAATGGGACAAAGAGAAATGTCACAACTTAGTATCGTGATATAAAAACGGCTCTGTTAGAGGAAAATGGGAAAATTAGTTTTTTACCATACAGCGATAAGAGACCTGCCAATCCGAGTGACTTTAATATGAAACCAAAAGAAGATGGAATTATTACAAATCTTATATTAGATGGAAAGATTATGGAAGAAAATTTAAAAGAACTTAAAGTTGATAAATTATGGTTAATGGAAATGCTACAAAAACAAGGAATTATAAAAACTGATAATATATTTTTAGCAATATATAATACTGATGGCAATTTATCAGTATATCTGAGAAGTAGATGATATTATCAATATTGCTTTAATTGGAGTTGGCCTTGCAATGGGAATTTGTATTATAGTTACTTCTATATTAAAACAAATTGATATGAATAATGGAATTACTATGTTAGGGATAGGATTAAGTTGTTTGTCTATTTATTTGTTAAAGAATAAAAAAGATAATTGAATACATAATATATGGCACTTGTTATAGAGTGCTATATTTTATATTAAAAGCTAAGTAGATAGTTTTTGAGTTTGCTAATTTAAATTTTTCATGGTAATATAAACAATATTTAGGATAGTAGAAAATAGATTATGGAGGGAAAAATGCGAATAGGAATTGATATAGATGGAGTATTAACAGACATAGAACAATGGCAATTAGATTATGGAAGCAAATTTGCATTTGAAAAATATCATAAAGGAATTATAAATTCAGAAGGATATGATATTGAAGAAATATTTAATGTGGACCAAAAAGCAGAAGACGAATTTTGGAAAAAATATTTATATGAATATGCTAAAAATGAACCAGCAAGAAAATTTGCTAGTGAAGTAATAAATAAATTGAAAGATGAAGGAAAAGAAATATATATAATAACTGCTAGGTATTTGACTAATAGAGACACAGCCGAAGGACAACAAATGAGAGAAATAGTTAAAAATTGGCTAGAAGAAAATAAAATATATTATGACAAAATTATATTTAGTCCAGAAGATAAAGTAGAGATATGTCAAAAAAATAACATTGATGTAATGATAGAAGATAAAGTAGAGAATATAAATAATATATCAAAAAATATACCAGTTATATGCTTTAATGCAAGATACAATAAAGAATGCAATGGAGAAAATATTTATAGATGTTACAGTTGGTATGAGGTTTACAATATATTAAAGAGTATGAAATATCCAATATCATATCAAAGAAACATATAAATTAAAGACATATTTTGATGATTTATTAGGATATAATTTATATGATTTATTCCCAGAAATAAAGGAAAACTTATAATATAAAGGAGAAATCATTATGCCAAAAATATTAATCATAGAAGATGACAAACTACTAGCCCAAGAGCTAAAAGAATTATTAGAAAATGCAGGATACCAAACAATAATATTAGAAGATTTTCAAGAAATAACAAAAAATATATTAAAGCAAAATGCAAACTTAATTTTATTAGACATAAATTTACCAAATAACAATGGACAATTGCTATTAAAAGAAATTAGAAAAAAATCAAATATACCAGTAATCATGGTAACTAGTAGAAATACAGACACAGATGAAGTAATAAGTATGAGTTCTGGAGCAGATGACTATATTACAAAACCATATAATCCAACAATATTATTATTAAGAATAGAAGCCATATTAAAAAGAACACAAAATGAGGCACAAAAACTTGAATACAAAAATATAAAAATAGACAGAGCAAGAAGCCAAATCATATGTAAAGATAAAGTGATTATACTTTCAAAAAATGAGCTCTTAATGTTAGAATATTTATTAAAAAATCAAGGAAAAATAGTATCGAGAGAAGAAATTATAAGTTATCTATGGGAATCAGACGAGTTTGTAGACGATAACACTTTAACAGTTAATATCTCAAGATTAAGAAGTAAATTAGAAGAAGTAGAACTAAAAAATGTAATTGAAACTAGGAGAGGACAAGGTTATATACTAGTATGAGATTAAAAGATTACATAAAAGATAATATAGTTAATATATCAATATATTTAGTAACATTAATAATACTATTTTTGTTTTTTAGAATATTAAAATTAAGTATAGAATCATTTATTTGCACATATATTATCTTAGCATTATTTGGAATACTAATTTTTGTTTATAATTATAACAGAAAAAGTAAATTTTATAATGAGCTAACTAAACAATTAGATAATTTAGATAAAAAATATATCATTACAGAATTAGTAGAAAAACCCAGTTTTTTAGAAGGACAAATTTTTTACAATTCCTTATATGAAATCAATAAGACCATGAATGAAGAAATAAAAAAATATAAACTAAGCTTAGAAGAATTTAAGGAATATATTGAAATGTGGGTACATGAAGTAAAACTTCCTTTATCTAGCATACTACTTATGACATACAAAAAAGATGATATTAGTAAAGTAATAGAGCCAACAAAAAGAATAGAAAATTTTGTAGAACAAGTGCTATATTATGCAAGAAGTGAAAATGCAGAAAAAGATTATATAATTAAAGAATGTGATTTAAGAGAAATTGTAAGTAAAGTAATTAAGAAAAATAAAGAAATTTTTATATTAGAGAAAATAGAAATAAAATTAGAAAAACTAGATAATAAGAAAGTATTATCAGACAATAAATGGTTGGAATTTATAATAAATCAAATTATTAGTAATAGCTTAAAATATGTAGATAAAGAAAAATCTATTATTACAATTTCAGCAGTTGAAAATGAAAAGAACATAATATTAAAAATACAAGACAATGGAATAGGAATACCTAAGTCAGATATAAAAAAGGTATTTGATAAATCTTTTACAGGGGAAAATGGTAGAAAAATACAAACTTCAACAGGAATGGGACTATACATTGCAAAACAATTATGTGAAAAGTTAGGACACAAAATAGAAATAGAATCGGAACAAAATAAATATACAAGTGTATTTATTACTTTTAATAAAAATAAAGCTTACAATATCTTAAAATAAAATTACAAAGATAAGTTTTATAATATTTGAAAAGAACTTAAAATAAAGAAAAAATTTTATGATACACAGAAGAAACCTTACAGCAATGTAAGGTTTTGTTATATAAATCAATGGAAGATAAAAATTTTAAATTATATAATGAATTTAAGGAGAAAGGAAGGGATACCAATGTCAAATATTTTAAAATTAGACAAAGTAGAAAAATACTATGGTAATAAATCAAATGTAACAAAAGCAATAGATAACATATCTTTTGAAGTAGAAAAAGGAGAATTTGTTGCCATAATGGGTGCAAGTGGTTCAGGAAAAACAACTTTATTAAATTGTATGTCAACCAGTGATAAAGTAACAAGTGGACATATTTTTGTAGATGGGGAAGATATTACAAAATTTAAAGGAGATAAATTAAATGATTTTCGTAGAGAAAATTTAGGCTTTATTTTTCAAGACTTCAATTTACTAGATACCTTAACGGCATATGAAAATATTTCACTAGCACTTTCTATCCAAGATGTTGGAGTAAAAGAAATCACTAAGAGAGTAAATGAAATAGCAAGAAATTTAGGAATAATAGAAGTTTTGAATAAATATCCATACGAAATATCAGGAGGACAAAAACAGAGAGTAGCAGTAGCAAGGGCAATTATAACTAATCCAAAGATAGTTTTAGCAGATGAACCAACAGGAGCATTAGATAGTAAATCTTCAAAAATATTATTAGAAACTTTTAATTATTTGAATACAAAATTAAATGCTACTATTTTAATGGTCACACATGATTCTTTTGCTGCTAGTTTTGCCAATAGAGTGATTTTTATAAAAGACGGAAAAATATATAATGAAATATATAAGGGAAATATGGGCAGGAAAGCATTCTTTGACAAGATTATAGATGTAGTAACCTTGTTAGGAGGAGATGTTAATGATGTACTTTAATTTAGCCATAAAAAATGTTAAAAAGAGTTTTAAAGATTATGCAGTATATTTCTTTACATTAATTGTAGGTGTATCTATATTTTATATGTTTAACAGTATAGAAAGCCAAACTCTTATGCTAGAACTAACAAACACAAAGCACGAAATGTTAGAAACCATGTCACAAGTTCTTACAATAATAAGTGTTTTTGTAGCATTTATCTTAGCATTTCTTATTATATATGCTAGTGGCTTTCTAATGAAAAGAAGAAAAAAGGAATTTGGAATATATATGCTACTTGGCATGAAAAAAAGAAAAATATCAAGAATTATTTTAGCAGAAACTTTGCTAGTAGGAATTATTTCATTAATTGTAGGGCTAGTTATTGGAATCGGCTTATCACAATTAATGTCAGTCGTTGTTGCTAATATGTTTGAGGCTAATATGACAAACTTTGCATTTACCTTTTCGACAAGTGCATTACTAAAAACTTGTATTTATTTTGCAATTATTTACATACTAATAATGATATTTAATGTAATATCTGTAAATAGATGTAAGTTAATAGACTTAATAAATTCAAAGAAAAAATCAGAAAAAGTAAAACTAAAAAACATTACTTTATGTGTTATTATATTTCTTATTTCAGTTGCGATGCTAGGATATGCTTACTATAATGTAACAATAAATAGAGATAATTTAGTAAAAGAAAGCCAAGTTTTAATGCAGATAATTTTAGGTATAGTATCAACTTTTTTAATATTTTGGTCATTATCAGGAATGTTACTAAAAATAGTAATGACAATGAAGAAAACATATTATAAAGGAATAAATGCATTTATAACAAAACAATTAAGTAGCAAAATTAATACAACTGTAATTTCAACAACGATTATATGTTTAATGCTATTTGTTACAATATGTATATTTTCAACAGCTATGTCATTAAATGATGCTATGAATGATAAAATTGCAGAATTACCAAATGTTGATATTGAAATAAGTAAAAATAAAGATGGAAAAGGTTGTTCAATACAAGATGAATTTAAACAAAACAATATAGATATGGAAAAATATTTTAAAGAAATACATTTATTAGATATCTATATTACAAACCAAGTAACACAAGAAGATGTATTAGGAGAAACAATACCAGAAGTATTAGAAGAAAATCCATCAATGAAACTTGCATTAGATGGTGAAGAACAACTAATTAAAATAAGTAAATACAATGAAATTGCAAAATTACTAGGAAAAGAAAATTTTAAATTAGAAGATAATCAATATATCATTATTTCAGACCAAGAGTATATGAGTAGAATAAGAAGTAAAGCTTTAAAAAATAAGCCAATATTAAATATTAATGGAAAACAATATATTCCTAAATATGAAGAAACAAAAAATGTTAATTTAGAAATAGATTCAGATATGAAAAATACAGGAATTATTGTAGTACCAGATAATGCAGTTAGTGAAGATATGAAAGCAATTAATAAAGTGTTTGCAAATTATAATGCAAGTGATAAGAAAGAAAAACTAGAAGTAGAAAAAGAAGTGAAAAAAGAGATAGAAGATTTTGGACATACATATTCTATTACAAGACAAGAACTAGCAGATAGTAGTATAGGATTTGGAGCAATGGTAGTATTTTTAGGGTTATACTTAGGAATTGTATTCTTAATTTCTAGTGGAGCAATAATTGCTTTAAAAGAATTGTCAGAAAGCAATGATAATAAAGAAAGGTATGATGTGCTACGAAAGATAGGGTGTAGCGAAAAGCTTATAAATAGAGCTTTATTTAAACAAGTTGGATTATTCTTTTTATTTCCATTAGTACTTGCAATAATTCATTCAATACCAGGAATTAGTGTTGCTTCATATATGATAGAAAATATGGGGAAAGGAAATATGCTTACTTCAATTATAATAACAGCTGGATTTATTGTATTAATTTATGGTGGATATTTCTTGATTTCGTATTTTTCTAGTAAAAGGATAATAAGAGAAAAGTAAATGGTAATGGTTATTTATCAGAATAGCACAAATTATTTTTATCGGTCTAATTATTGGAAATATGTAAAGGTATAATAAAAAGTGAGAGCAGAATTTTCTGTTCTCTTTTTTATTATATAAAAATATTTAATAAATCTATTGACAAATGTTATATACTGTTATATAGTGTTATAAGAAAAAGGAGGAGCCTATGAATATTATTATAACTAACAGTAGCAGTATCCCAATATATGAACAAATAAAACAAGCAATAAAACAAGCAATATTAGAAAATGAATTACATGAAGAAGATATGTTGCCATCTGTTAGAGTAATGGCAAATGACTTAAAAATAAGTTTTCTAACAGTAAAAAAAGCTTATGATGAATTAGAACAAGAAGGATATGTAAAAAGTGTTCAAGGAAAAGGGAGTTTTGTAGCACAAAAGAATTCAGAATTGATACAAGAAGAAAAGAAAAAAGAAATACAAAATTACATAGAAAAAATTATTAAATTAGCACAAATATCAGACATATCTGAACAAGAAATTATAGAACTTTTTAAACTAATGTATAAGGGGGAAATATAAAATGGAAAATAACATAGAAGTAAATAATCTAACAAAAAAATATGATGGATTTGAATTAAAAAATATTAATTTCACAGTACCAAAAGGTAGCATAGTAGGATTTGTAGGAGAAAATGGAGCAGGAAAAACGACAACGATAAAATCAATACTGAATATAACAAATGCAAATGGAGATATAAAAATATTAGGCAAGGATATAAAACAATATGAAAAAGAAATAAAACAAAATATTGGAGTTGTTTTGGATGACAGTTTTTTATCAGATTATTTAACGGCAAAACAAATAAATTCTATTATGAAAGATATTTACAAAGAATGGGATGAAAGTAAATATGTAAATTATTTAAAACAATTTAATTTACCAACAAATAAACTATTAAAAGATTATTCAAGTGGCATGAAAATGAAATTAAAAATAGCAACTGCAATTTCTCATAATCCAAAACTTCTTATACTAGATGAACCAACAAGTGGATTAGATCCGGTTGTTAGAAATGAGATTTTAGATATTTTTAGAAACTATATAGAAGAAGATGAAACAAGGTCTATCTTTATTTCTACTCATATAACAACCGATTTAGAGCATATATCAGATTATATTGTGTTTATAGAAAAAGGTGAGATAATTTTTAATATTCCAACAACAGAACTATTAGAGAACTATGGAATAATAAAATGTAGCAAAGAAGAATTTTTAAAAATAGACAAACAAGATTATATAAGATTTAAAAAAGAAAAATATCAATATGAGGTTTTAACAGATAATAAAGAAAATATTATAAAAAAATATAATATATTAACCATCGATAAACCAAGTATTGAAGATATAATGTTATTATATGTAAAGGGGGGAAAATAATAATGATAAAAGGATTAATAAAAAAAGATTTATATAATTTAGCAGTATATAAAACATCTATGATTATTATGGTGTTATTTTGTGGTATTGCAATAATAGGTTCAAAAGCAGTTACATATGGACCAATTATAATATGCACAATGGTTGGAATGATTGCACTTTCTACATTTAATTATGATGAAATAGCAAAATCAAATAAATATATTTTAACATTACCTACAAATAGAAAAGAAATAGTAAAATCAAAATTTATTTTATCAATAGGTTCAGCAATAGTAGGCGGAATAATAGGCATAATAATTACCATATTAGTTACAAACATAATGAACTACATAAAACCAGAAGATATGATAAATATAGATTATAAAGGATTACTTGTTTCAACAATAGGAGGAATGTTTGGTATAGCTTTGATACAATCAATTCAAATACCAAGTATATACAAGTGGGGAGCAGAAAAAGGAAGAATTCAAATGTTTATATTAGTTCTTGGTATAGTTGTAATTGTATCAGGAATAGCATTTTTACTTATAAAAATGAACATAAATATAAATATAGAAATAATAGAAAATATTCTAAACAATTATGGAATGTTTTTTCTTATAGCAGTAATTGTATTAATGTACTTTATTTCTTATAAAATATCATGTAAAATTTATAGTAAGAAAGAAGAATAGAAAGTGATTAATTAAAAAACATACAAGAATAGAAAATCGAATATATAAATGATAAATTAATGTTTATAAACTAAAGGAAATGGTCAAAAAACTCATACTTTATGTAGATAAAAATAGTAGCAAATACGGAAAATAGAGAGGACAAGCGATTGCAAGTCCTCTCTATTCTAGTAAAAAGAAATTATAAACTTGTTTTTTTTATATAAAAATGCTAAAATAAATATGCTATAGATAAATATATCTAAGTTTAAATAGTTTTATTTAGAATTACTTAGTTTAGAAATATAAAGTTTGTGACCGGATTCGTGTAATGGCATTTTATGTTTACAAAAAACACGAAAAAAGCGAACAAATTACACGAATTTGTTCGGTCTTTACACAAATTTTTAGGCATATAGACATCCTTTTTATCGGTCACAAAGGAGGAAAAATGTTCAAATTAGTATCAGATTACAAGCCAACAGGCGACCAACCAAAAGCAATAGAATATCTATCAAATGGAATAAAAGAAGGCAAGAAATTCCAAACACTTCTAGGCGTTACGGGTTCTCGGAAAAACTTTTACAATGGCAAATATTATTCAAAAAGTACAAAAACCAACATTAGTTTTAGCACATAATAAGACACTAGCTGGACAACTTTATAGCGAATTCAAAGAGTTTTTCCCTCGGGAATAATGTAGAATACTTTGTATCATATTATGACTATTATCAACCAGAAAGCTATATTCCATCATCAGATACATATATAGAAAAAGACTCTTCAGTAAATGATGAAATAGATAAGCTAAGACATTCAGCAACATTATCATTGTTTGAAACAAGAGATGTAATAATAATAGCATCAGTATCGTGTATATATGGATTAGGAGATCCAGAAGATTACCAAGAAATGATGTTATCACTAAGACCAGGAATGCAAAAAGGAAGAGATGAAGTATTAAAAAAGCTAATTACAATGCAATATACAAGAAACGAAATAGATTTTAAAAGAGGAACTTTTAGAGCAAAAGGAGATATTGTAGAAATATATCCATCAGACAAATCAGAGTCAGCAATTAGAGTTGAATTTTGGGGAGATGAAATTGAAAAAATAACAGAAATAAATCCATTAACAGGTAAAGCAATAGGTAGTAGAAGGCATATTTTAATTTCACCGGCATCTCACTATGTTACAACTAAAAATAAGATGGAGAAAGCCATAGTTACTATTGAAGAGGAACTAGAAGAAAGAATAAAATACTTCAAGGAAAATGATAAATTAATAGAAGCTCAAAGAATTGAAGAAAGAACGAACTTTGATATAGAAATGATGAAAGAAACAGGATTTTGTTCTGGAATAGAAAACTATTCAAGACATATAAGTGGAAGAAAGCAGGGAAGCCCACCATATACTCTTTTTGATTATTTTCCAAAAGACTTTTTATTATTAGTAGATGAGTCACATGCGACAATTCCACAAGTTAGAGCTATGTATAATGGTGACCATTCTAGAAAAGAATCCTTAATAAATTATGGATTTAGATTACCATCAGCATTTGATAATAGACCATTAAAATTTGAAGAATTTGAAGATAGATTAAATCAAGTAGTATTTGTTAGTGCAACACCAGGAGATTATGAAAAGGAACATAGTAAACAAAATGTAGTTGAACAAATTATTAGACCAACAGGTTTACTAGATCCAAAAATAGAAGTTAAACCTGTAACAAATCAAATAGATGATTTATTAGAACAAATAAGGATAAGAGTAGAAAAGAAGGAAAGAGTTTTAGTTACAACATTAACTAAAAAAATGGCAGAAGATTTAACAGAATATTTAAAAAGCGTAGATATTAAAGTAAATTATATACATTCAGAAACAAAAACTTTAGAAAGAATGGAAATAATAAGAAATTTGAGACTTGGGGAGTTTGATGTTTTAGTTGGAATAAACCTATTAAGAGAAGGACTAGATATTCCAGAAGTATCATTAGTTGCAATATTAGATGCTGACAAAGAAGGTTTTTTGCGTTCAGAGAGGTCATTAATTCAAACAATCGGTCGTGCTGCAAGAAATACTGATGGAACAGTTATAATGTATGCAGATGAACTAACTGATAGTATGGAAAAAGCAATAAGTGAAACAAATAGAAGAAGAAAAATACAAGAAGAATATAACAAAGAACATAATATAACACCAAAAACTATAACTAAATCAGTAAGAGATACAATAAAAGTGACAGATGCAGAAGATATAGGCGTAGAATATAAATTAGAAAAAGAAGATGACATAAAAGAAACAATAGCAAAATTAACAGATGAAATGTTAAAATTTGCAGCAGATATGGAATTTGAAAAAGCAGCTGAATTGAGAGATAAAATAAAAGAACTAGAGAAATTATTATCATGAAATAAGGGATTTTTATAAAATAAAGACAAAAAGCAAAAATTTCGTTATAATACAAGGAAATGGTTTATAGGTATACCCAATTAAAACCTAAATATGTTATATCAAGGAGAAAAGTAATATACAAAACAGTATATTGTAATGAGCTATGAAAATATTAATAGTAATAGACCAATATGATGGAGCAAACAATGGAACAACAATTTCAGCAAGAAGATTTGTAAAATATTTAAGAAAAAATGGAAATACAGTAAAAGTATTAAGTACAGGGGAAAAAGAAGTAGATAAATATGTACTAAAAGAAGTTAAATTAATACCTATTGCAAAGCAAATAATAAAATCACAAGGAATGACTTTTGCTAAAGCAGATAAGGAAATATTAGAAAAAGCAATAAAAGAAGCAGATGTAGTTCATTTTTATATGCCATTTAAACTATCAATAGAAGGTATGAAAATTGCTCAAAAGTTGAATAAACCAATGACAGCAGCTTTTCATGTGCAACCTGAAAATATAACATCTACTTTAAAACTTGGAAATAATGAAACAATAAATAATAAGATTTATGAGTTATTTAGAGATAGATTTTATAATAACTTTACACATATACATTGTCCTAGTAATTTTATTGCAAACCAACTAAAAGAACATGGATATAATGCAAAGTTACATGTTATATCAAATGGAATAGAAAAAGATTTTAAATACAACAAAACAGAGAAACCAGAAGAATTTAAAGAAAAAATTATTATCACAATGGTAGGAAGATTATCAGAAGAAAAAAGGCAAGATTTATTAATAGAGGCAGTAAAAAAATCTAAATATAGTGAAAAAATTCAATTAATTTTTGCAGGAAAAGGACCTAAAAAAAGAGGATATGTAAAATTAGGAAAAGCATTAAAAAATGAGCCTATTTTTGAATTTTATAAAAAGGAAGAACTAAAAAATATATTATCCTTTACATCTCTATATGTCCATACAGCAGATGCAGAAATAGAAGCTATATCATGTATTGAAGCATTTGCAACAGGTTTAGTGCCTATAATAGCAAATAGCAACAAATCAGCTACAACTCAATTTGCAATAGATGAAAGAAGTTTGTTTGAAGCAGGAAATAGTAATGATTTAGCAACTAAAATTGATTATTGGCTAGATAACGAACAAGAAAGAAAAAATATGGAAAAAATATATGCTAAACAAGCTGAAAAATATAGAATTGAAAATAGTATAGAAAAAATAGAGGAGATGTTTAAAGAAGAAATTGATGAGAGAAGAAGTGAAAGAATTATCAAATGAAGAATTAGAAGATGATGCTCAAATATTTCATATGTGGGAACCTTTAAATTTCAACATTACAGATGACTATAAATATATTTACCATAATTGGATATTTAATATGATATCAAGTATTTTAACTTTGGTAATATATCCAATACTATATGTTTTCAATAAAGTCTTTTTGGGCTTTAAAATTGAAAATAAAGAAAAATTACGAGAAATTAAAGGGGGAAAAGTAACAATTTCAAATCATATACATCCATTAGATTGCACAATGAATGGAATAATAAATTTTCCTAACAGAGTATATTTTCCTACATTATCTAGTAATTTCAAGATACCAATAGTAAGGCATTTAATAAGAATATTATATGCAATACCAATACCGTCAAAAGTAAGTCAAAAAGAAAAATTTTTAGAAGAAATTAATAAAGCCTTAAAAAATGAAAAAACAACAATACATATGTATCCAGAAGGAGCATTGTGGCCATATTATGAAAAAATTAGAAAGTTTAAAAATGGAGCATTTAAAATAGCAGTAAAAGCAGATGTTCCAATAGTACCTATTTTATATGTCTTAAAAGAACCAAAAGGGATTTATAAGTTATATAAGAAAAAGAAGTGTATACATGCAATAATATTAGATCCAATATATCCTAATAAAGACATACCTATATGGAAAAGAGCAGAAGAAATGAAAGAAAGAGCACATAAAATTATGAAAATAAAATATGAAGGAGGTCTATAATGAATTTATTTATACATTACCCAAAATGTTCTACATGTCAAAAAGCTAAAAAATGGCTAGAAAATAAAGACATAACTTTTACAGAAAGAAATATTATAGAAGAAACACCAACTTTTCAAGAATTAAAGGAATGGATAGAAAGAAGTGGAAAAGAGGTAAAAAGTTTTTTTAATACTAGTGGTTTAAAATATAGAGAATTAAATTTGAAAGAAAAACTAAATGAAATGACATTAGAAGAAAAAATAAAACTATTAGCTTCTGATGGAATGTTAATAAAAAGACCTTTATTAGTGACAGATAAGGAAATATATATAGGTTTTAGGGAAAAAGAATGGGAAAATATTAAATAAATAATTAAGATTTATTTTAAATTATGTTGTAAACTTAAAAAAGTTGTATATATAAGAGTTTTTATGAAAGAATTTAAAAGCAAAAAATAAAAGAGTAATTTTGAGTGATTAAGAAGAATTCACAACATAAATTTCCCTTTTATTTTAGTTTAATTTATAAAAATAAATATTTTTTAATTATCATTATTTTCAATAACTTCAACTACTTCAGTATCTTTTTCTTCAGATGAAGCTTCATCTTTTATATTTCCACCAGGTCCGATATATTCATCTTTGCTAAATGCTAATATCATATAGAAGATAGAAGGCAATAATACTAATCCAACTGTAAATCCTGCACCTTTTCCAAATGATTTTGCTAAGTTATAAGATTGATATATAGTTATACCTATCATAATAAGTCCTCCAACAATAGGAATAAATCCTAATAGATAAGCACAAACAATCCATGGTGAAAGTCCTGAAATTTTAAATAATGTTATAACATTATAAATAGGAATAATAGATTTCCACCCTTTTTCTCCAGCCTTGTTAAATAATTTCCAATATGCAATAATTTGAATTATTAAAATGGCTAATGTAAAAAGTAAAAATACACCAAAGAATGCTCCTAAAGCTGTACCTAATGTAGTATAAAGTGCTGCATCAGAAACTCCTGCACCATAACCATCATAATAGCTAGGATAATTACCATAATAACTACTATACATATAAAATCCCCTCCTTTATTTTTTATAATTAGATTTTTACATTTTTCTACAAAAAAGTCAATATAATTTTAAAAAATATTGTATAAAAATTTTTCATTTGATATAATCTAAATAATTATTTAATAATATTATTCGAGGAGGTAAAAAATGAAAGAAAATATAGAAAATAACAAAAATACTTGCAATTGTAATAAAAAAGATGAATTTATAGAAGATTTATTTAATGAATATTTACCAGTAAAAGATAATTTGATACAAATGCTAAATGAAGTACAAGAGCATTATGGATATATACCAGAAAAAGCACAAAGAGATTTATCAGAATTTTTAAATGTACCAATGGCAGAAATATATGGAGTTATAACTTTTTATTCGAGATTTACATTAAAACCAAAAGGAAAATATAATATATCAGTATGTTTAGGAACAGCCTGTTATGTAAAAGGCTCTCAAAGAATAATGGATAGATTAAAAGAAAGATTAAAAATAGAACCGGGAGAAACTACTAAAGATGGGCTATTTTCAATAGAAGAAACAAGATGTGTTGGCGCTTGTGGCTTAGCACCGGTGTTTACAGTAAATGGAGAGGTTTATGGAAAAGCAACTGTAAAAAAATTAGACGAAGTTTTAGATAATTTAGAACAACAAAATAAAGAGTAAAAGTATATATAATTATAATAAGTGTTAAAAAAATAATTTTACTTGTTATATACGAAAAAATACTATATATAGTCAATATAAAAGTTAATTTTGCTTTATATCAAGAAAATAAAAACTTTATAGATTTTTCTATACAATAAAATTTATAAATATTTATAAAAGAAATAAAATTAACCAAAAGCCAAAAGTGCTAGATAATAAAAAAGGAGGAGTTCATAAATGAAAACATTAGAAGAACTTCATAAAATAAGAGAAGAAAAAAGAAAAGAATTAGATTTAAGAATAAATACAAATGCAGATACAAGAGAAAAACATATTTTAGTATGTCATGGAACAGGCTGTACTTCTTCTAAATCTCCAGAAATATTAGAAGAGTTTAGAAAAATTTTAAAAGAAAAAAATATCAAAAATGTAAGAGTTATAAAAACAGGATGTTTTGGATTATGTGCAAAAGGTCCAATAGTTATAATTAGACCAGAAGATACTTTCTATGCTATGGTAAAGCCAGAAGATTGTGAAGAAATTATACAAACACATATTATAGAAGGAAAAAGAGTCGAAAGATTACTATGTAAAGATATAGATGGAAAAAAAGTAAATAAATTAGATGAACTTAATTTCTATAAAAAACAAAAAAGAATAGCTTTAAAAAATTGTGGAGTAATAAATCCAGAAGAAATTGATGAATACATAGCTTTTAAAGGATATGAAGCATTAGAAAAGGTTTTAAGAGAATATACTCGGAGATGAAGTAATAGATATAATAAAAAAGTCAGGACTTAGAGGTAGAGGTGGAGCAGGTTTTCCAACCGGAAAGAAATGGGAGCTTACTAAAGCATCAGAAGGAGAACAAAAATATGTTGTATGTAATGCTGATGAAGGAGACCCAGGAGCTTTTATGGATAGAAGCATATTAGAAGGTGATCCTCATACAGTATTAGAAGCAATGGCAATAGCAGCATATGCAATTGGTGCAAATAAAGGATATATTTATGTTAGAGCAGAATATCCAATAGCAGTTAAAAGATTAAAGATAGCAATAAAACAAGCTAAAGATTATGGAATATTAGGTGAAAATATCTTTGATACTGGATTTAATTTTGATATAGAAATAAGACTTGGCGCAGGAGCTTTTGTGTGTGGAGAAGAAACTGCATTATTAGAATCAATAGAAGGAAAAAGGGGTCAACCTAGAGTAAAACCACCATATCCAGCACAATCTGGATTATGGGGAAAACCTACATTAATTAATAATGTAGAAACATATGCAAATATTAGTCAAATAATCTTAAATGGACCAGAATGGTTTTCAAAAATAGGAACAGAAAACTCAAAAGGAACAAAAGTTTTTGCATTAGGTGGAAATGTAAATAATATTGGTTTAGTAGAAGTACCAATGGGAACAACACTAAGAGAAATAGTATATGATATTGGTGGAGGAATCCCAAATGGAAGAGATTTTAAAGCAGCACAAACAGGAGGTCCATCAGGAGGATGTATACCAAAAGAACATTTAGATACACCTATAGATTATGAGTCTTTAAAACAAATAGGTTCTATGATGGGATCAGGTGGATTAATAGTAATGGACGATACTAAATGTATGGTGTGCTTAGCAAAATTTTATTTAGAGTTTACTGTAAGTGAAAGTTGTGGAAAATGTACTCCTTGTAGAATTGGAACAAAAAGAATGCTAGAAATATTAGAAAGACTTTGCAAAGGAGAGGGAGAAGAGTACGATATATATAAGTTAGAAAAATTAGCTGTTAATATTCAAAAATCAAGTATATGTGGACTAGGTCAAAGTGCGCCAAACCCAGTAATAAGCACATTAAAATATTTTAGAGAAGAATTTAGACAACATGCTATACAAAAAGAATGTAAAGCTTTGGAATGTAAAGCTATGTCTAAAATAATGATTAATGAAGAAAAATGTAAATCATGTGGTTTATGTCAAAAATCATGTCCAGTAAATGCAATAGAAGGAGAAGGAAGAGAAAAAAGGAAAATAAACCAAGATAAATGTGTAAAATGTGGTACTTGTATATCAAGATGTCCATTTCATGCAATTGGGAATTAATAAATAAAATATATAAGAATGTAATCTGATACAAATCAAATTTTAAAGGGAATTTATTGCATATACTAGATGTTATATAAGTAAATTAAAGTCCATATATAATAAAATACTAAACAACTTATGAAAGTTAGAAATATCATAGCAATAAAATCCTTAAGAGAAAGGAAATAGAAAAAATGGAAGAAAAAATGATTAATTTAACTATAGATGATCAAAAAATATCAGTACCAAAAGGAACAACTATTTTACAAGCAGCAAAACAGGCAGGAATTGATATACCAACTTTATGTTTTCTAAAAGAAATAAATGAAGTTGGAGACTGTAGAATGTGTATAGTAGAAGTGGAAGGAAGAAAAGGATTTGCAACTTCATGTATTCAAACTGTTGAAGAAGGAATGGTTGTGCATACACATACACCAAATGTATTAGAAGCAAGACATGTTATTTTAGATTTAATAATTTCAAATCATGCTAAAGATTGCTTAACTTGTACTAGGTCAGGTAATTGTGAATTACAAGCATTAGCAGTAAAATTCAATGTATTAAATGTAGAATTTGAAGGAGAAATGTCTAAACATAGAATTGATAATCTTTCACCATCAATAGTTAGAGATTTTAACAAATGTATATTATGTAGAAGATGTGTAGCAGCATGTAAAAATGTTCAAGAAATAGGAGCAATAGACTGTATAAATAGAGGATTTGAATCATGTATATCAACAGTAGGTGACCATAGCTTAAATGATGTAAATTGCACATTTTGTGGTCAATGTATAGAAGCATGTCCGACAGGGGCATTACATGAAAAAGAGACAATTAATGATGTATGGATAAAATTAAAAGACCCAGATAGTATAGTTATTGCACAAACTGCACCAGCAGTGAGAGTAGCTCTTGGTGAAGAATTTGGAATGGAAATAGGTACTAATGTAACAGGTAAAATGGTAACAGCCTTGAAAAGATTAGGATTTGACAAGGTATTTGATACAAATACCGGTGCAGATTTAACAATAATGGAAGAAGCAAATGAATTTATAAATAGATTTAAGAATAATGATAATTTGCCTATGATTACTTCATGTAGTCCAGGGTGGGTAAAATATATAGAAATGAACTATCCAGAGTTATTACCACATTTATCAAGTTGTAAATCTCCACATGAAATGTTTGGAGCAATAATAAAAACATATTATGCTAAAAAAGAAAACATAGACCCTAAAAAAATATATGTAGTATCAGTAATGCCTTGTATTGCTAAAAAATTTGAAAGACAAAGAGAAGAAATGAAAGAAGGAGAATTATTTGATGTTGATAATGTAATAACTACTCGAGAATTAGCTAGAATGATAAAACAAGCAAATATAGAATTTAATAAATTAGAAGATAGTAAGTTTGATAATCCAATGGGAGAAGCAACAGGGGCAGGGGCAATTTTTGGAGTTACAGGAGGAGTAATGGAAGCAGCCTTAAGAACTGCACAAGATACTTTAACAGGAGAAAACTTACCTCAAATTAATTTTGAAGAAGTTAGAGGAACTCAAAACATAAAAAGAGCAAATATAAAAATTGCTGGAAAAGAAATAAAGGTAGTTGCAGCAAGTGGATTAGCAAATGCAAAAACAATTTTAGAAGAAATAAAGCGAGGAAAAGCAGATTATCAATTTGTAGAAATAATGGCATGTCCAGGAGGATGTATCATGGGAGGAGGTCAACCAATAAAAAGCTCAAAAATACAAGCAGAAGTTGATGTTAAAAAATTGAGAGCTCAAGCTTTATATTCAATAGATGAAAAAAGTGTTATTAGGAAATCTCATGAAAATCCAGTAATGAAAAAAATATATAAAGAATTTTTAGGTAAACCGGGAAGTGAACTAGCAGAAGAATTATTACATACTACTTATGAAAAAAGAGAAAAATATAATATATAAACAATAAAGCAAGATAATAAAATATATGTGATAACAGATATATTCATTTGCTTAATGAGATAAAAGAAAAGATTTAAATAAAAAAACTATATCACCAAGCTGTAAAAGTTACTTAGGGGATATAGTTTTTCTATTTAATTATTAAGATAAAATAAATTTAATTATTTGTTATTATTGTTGTTTTGTCTTTCATTATTTTGATTATTTGAATTATTTTTATTATTCTTATTTTCTTTATTTTTCTTTGCCATTAAAAGCACCTCCATTCAAAATACTAATAATAGTTTGCCTAAAAAATTTTAAAATATACATCTGAAAAAATATTTCTATTAAATAAATTAACTAAACATTAAATAAGGTACTTATAAAATATTAAATAGTTATAATCGAAAAAATAAACAATTTTGAGATTTTGGAGGATATTGCACAAATTTATAAATTGTGATATATAATATATTATAAAAAGTATTTAGGTTAAAGGACATGGCATTTTATAAATATATGTCTTATAAAAACTGAGAAAGGAACCAAAGTTATAATGGAATATATTAATAAAAAATTAAATGAATTTAATGATTATATAAGATTTAGAAAAGTAGCAATTATTGGATTGGGTGTAAGTAATTTGCCACTTATGGAATATTTATATGAAAAAAAAGCTAATGTAACAGTTTTTGATGAACGTGATATTGATAGTATATCTAAAGATATAATGGGTAAAATAACTACATATGAATTTGGTTTTCATTTTGGAGAAGATGCTTTAAAAAATTTAAAAGGTTTTAATGTAATTTTTAGATCTCCAAGTTGTTTACCAACTAGAAAAGAATTAGTGGATGAAGCTAATAATGGTGCAATCGTAACAACAGAAGTAGAATTATTAATGAAAATGTGTCCTTGCAAAATCGTTGGAGTTACTGGTAGTGATGGAAAAACAACGACAACAAGCTTAATTAATGCAATTTTAAAAAAAGCTGGATATAATACATTTTTAGGTGGTAATATTGGCACACCATTATTTACGAAATTACCAGATATGAAACCCAAGGATATTCTTGTTTTAGAATTAAGTAGTTTTCAATTAATGGGAATGGAAATAAGCCCAGATATTGCAGTTATTACTAATATAACACCAAATCACTTAAATATTCATAAAGACTATGAAGAATATATAGAAGCAAAGAAAAATATTTTTAAATATCAAGATGAGAAAGGTGTTTTAGTATTAAATTATGACAATGAAATAACAAGAAATTGCGAAAAGGAAGCAAATGGAAAAGTTATTTTCTTTAGTAGGAAAAATAAATTGGATAATGGATATATAGTAGATGAAGATGTAATTAAAGAATGCGAAGATAAAATAAGAAAACATATTTTAAATGTAGAAGATGTAATTTTAAGAGGAAATCATAACTATCAAAATATTGCAACAGCGATTGCTGCAACATCATCATTAGTTGATATGGATATAGCAGTAGAGGCTATTAAAGAATTTAAACCAGTTGAACATAGAATAGAATTTATAAGAGAACTAGATGGAGTAAAGTGGTATAATGATTCTGCAAGTTCATCACCTTCAAGAACTTTATCAGGAATAAATGCTTTCAAGGAAGATATAATATTAATAGCAGGAGGATATGATAAAAACTTGGATTATACACCACTTGCAAAGCCTATAATAAAAAAAGTAAAATCACTAATATTAATAGGGCAAACTTCAGGTAAAATTTTTGATGTTGTAAAATTAGAATTGGAAAAAGAAAATAAAGAGTTAGATATTCACATGTGTGAAAGTTTAGAAGAAACTATAAAACTTGCAAAAAAAGTAGCTAAACCAGGTCAAGTTGTTTTATTTTCACCAGCAAGTGCTAGTTTCGATATGTTTAAAAATTTTGCAGATAGAGGAAATCAATTTAAAGAATTAGTAAAAAAGATTAATTAAAATTATTTAAAAAGAAATTACAATATGAAATAAAATTAAGGATAAAATAGATATAAAATTTTAATTTTAGCTAAAGTACTACTAATTGGTAAAAAAATTGAAAGTATATAATTATATTAATGAAAAGAATATATAGAATTAAAACTTATGCAAAAATATTAGAGAGCTCAAATAGCGAGCTCTCTTTAATTACAGGTTACTTATTATTAAGAAATAAAAACATTTTAATTTCTTCAATTAGTTTTAAATCTTTTTGTAAAAAATGAATATTAGTTAAATTATTTTCATAAAAGTAACATATTTCGTTAGCAATACTGATTTTTGTTTTTATATCAGAATCTACTAAACAAGCATTTTCCCATTTCCGAACTAGGGAGTCAAAATTTGCACTTAAAGTATTTGTTTTCATATCGTACCTCCATATAAGAATATAAGTAACCAACTAAATTATTTATATTATAACATAAATTTTATAAAAAGTGAAATTTATTCACCAATGCAAGACATAAATCATATTGTATATAAAACAAACAAGGAGGTATAAATTTGTATAATAATATTTATGAAGAATACATAAGAAATATAATTGGATATCCAAATAATACAAATAACAACTGTTATTCTTGCAATATGAATATGGAAGAAAATAGTTATACTAATTCACAAGTACCAAAAAGCCAAATAGAGCAATGTTATCCAGAAATATATAAAATTATATATCCAATGGTAAAAAAGGCATGTAATGATAATTTTAACTTAAATACAGAGGAAGAAATAGATAAAATCACAAATGAAATTTATTATGCAATAGAAGATAATAATCAAATAAATATAAATATTAATCTAGAAAATGCAGTAAGAACAAAGACGGCAGAAAATGCAAGTAATAGAAATCAAAAAGAAGTTGTAAATAGTAAAGAAAATAGCGAACACTCCATGAAGGATACAAGAAATAAAGAAACCAGAAGAATCACAAACAACAATTTAAGAGATTTAATTAAAATTCTAATAATTAGAGAATTGTTAAACCGACCAAATATAAAACCATCTAGGCCACCAAGACCACCACATCACAGACCACCATTTCCAGGTTTTCCAGGAGGTCCAGGTGGAGGAGGACCAAGACCACCAATGATGCCTAGAGATTTAGAATATTCACAAGATTATTATGACATATATGAATTTTAAAATGAAAAAAAGCAGATAATAATACTTTATACAAGAGATATGAAAAAGATAATATTTTATTTATATTTATAAAAGAAAAATTTACCATTTTTTCAAATATTCTTTAGAATAGATTTTATCTAAATGTGCAAAATATATATAGTAATTTTTGAAAGGTGGTAAAAATATGAAAGTTAATGAATGTATGTGTAATGATGTTTGTTGTGTTAAACCAGAAACAAAATTAAATGAAGTTGCAAAGTTAATGGCCGAAAGACATATAGGCTCAATTCCGATTTGTGATAATAATAATTGTATATGTGGAATTGTAACAGATAGAGATATTATTTTAAGAACAATAGCTTGTGATAAAGACTGTAAAACAACACCAGTTAGTGACATAATGTCAACTAAAGTTTGTACTTGTCAAGAAAATGATGAGATGACAGTTGCTGAAAATAAAATGAGCCAAAATCAAATAAAAAGATTACCTATATGTGACAAAAATAATAAAGTTGTAGGAATATTAACTTTAGGAGATATTGCTCAAAATATAAATGAATTAGGAAAAGACCAAGTATCAACAGTTATAAGTGATATTTGTTGTGAAAATAAAAATTTAAATGCGGAATAAAGGCTAAAAACAAATAATATAAAGCTTGAATCATTAATTTTTATTAATAATTCAAGCTTTATATTATTGTATCAAATTTTGAAATATTTATATACAACCATATAAAATTTTTGAGATAGTTAATCTATAAATAATTTTAAATTAATGAACACAAGATAAAAATATCATAATGTAATAATGTTTCATGTTCGAAAAAGTGAATAAAAATATATTAATTCTTCAATAGTGATAATTTTATTAAATTTACATATACTTATTAAAGGAGGAAATTTAAAGCATGATATTTAATATTTCATATTGGACAAAAGTAGGGACAAGGATTTTATATGTAGCATTGTTACTATTAGGATTGTATCTAGTATTAAAATTATCAATTTTTTATATGCCGTTTTTAATTGCTTTTATTATTTCGTTATTAATAGAACCAATGATAAAATTCATAATGAATAAAACTCACCTTACAAGAAGGACAAGTTCAATAATCATATTTATAATTGTATCAGTAATAATATTAGGAAGTCTTACATGGATTATTATTACATTATTTTCAGAATCCTCTAGATTATTACAAGGGTTAAATAATTATGTAGATAAAGCATATAATCAAATCCAAGCATTTATAAGTACATTTGACTTTGATAAAATACATCTATCAGATGAAATAGTAGCAGTAGTTAATAATTCAACAACAAACATCTTGGAAACTGCATCAACATGGATTAGAAATGCATTAACAGGATTAATTAACTTTATTACACAGATACCTACAATAGCAATTTGTGTTGGTATAACTGTTATTGCTTTATATTTCATATGTGTTGATAAAATATATATCTTAGATCAACTAGAATATCATTTGCCAAAAGTATGGTTTAGGAAAATAAATTTGCATCTAAAAGACTTAATACAAACATTAGGTGGATATTTAAAAGCAGAAGCCACATTAATATTAATATCATTTATAATTTCATTAGTTGGATTATATTTATTATCTTTTTTAAACTTTAATATTCAATATCCTCTTCTAATGGCATTATTAATAGGATTTGTAGATGCACTACCAATTTTAGGTTCAGGGACAGTAATGATACCATGGGCAATAATATCAGGATTAAATGGAGATTTAAGATTAGGAATTGCAATAATAACTCTATTAATAATAATGTCAATAGTAAGACAATTTTTAGAACCTAAATTAGTAAGTAAGAACATAGGAATACATCCAATCTTTACACTAATTGCTATGTATACAGGTTTCAAATTTATAGGAATAATTGGGTTACTAATAGGGCCTATTGTACTAATTATTTTTAAAAATATATTTGCTAATTTAATAGACCAAGGATTTTTTAAAACAATATTTGATAGAAAGTAATTGAAAAAAGTGCAAAATTATGTTAATATAGATATATAAAAACTGCATATATCAACTTTTATGAGTTTAAAAGGAGGAAGAAAAATGTTAAAGGGAAGGATTTGTTATAGAGTTGAAGTTCGGATAAAAATAATAACTGTAGAACAAGAAGATGAAAATAATTATTTTGAATATGAAGAAAATATTAGTTGGAGTGATGGAGCAATTATAATTGAAAATGAAAAATTTGAAGGTTTTCTTACAAATGATTATATTTATGGAGAAATAAAAGAAAATCAAATAATTCTTCATATCTTCGATAATAATTATCAATACTTGTTATTTAAAACTTCAGAAGATGATTACTTTATCGAATTACCTAATATTTATGAAATGAAATGTGTACTTAAAGGAATGGATTATTTTTTATGTGAAATGGAATTTAAAAACATAGAAAAAGATTTTGACAAAATTTCATCTATCAGAAATCAAATGGAAAAAGCGAAAAAACTTCATACTACAGAAGATAACTAATAAACCTGAAAAAACAATTTAAAAATGTCATAGATAATTTTTACCTATGACATTTTTTATTGCATTTTAGATAACTTTATGTTTGAATGATTTTTTACGATATTAGTTAAATAAAAACATTTTTGTAAAATCTAATATGGATTGTCAGAATTTTCATCTTATTATTCCCACTCTATTGTTGCAGGTGGCTTAGAAGTAATATCATAAACAACTCTATTTACATGATTTACTTCATTAACAATTCTTGAAGAAACTTTTTCTAATATTTCATAAGGGATTTTACTCCAAACACCAGTCATAAAATCTGTTGTTTCAACAGCTCTTAAAGCAACAGTATAGTCATAAGTTCTTTCATCACCCATAACACCAACAGATTTTAAATTAGTTAATACTGCAAAGTATTGATTTATAGATTTATGAAGACCAGCATTAGCAATTTCTTCTCTAAAAATACTATCAGCTTCTTTTAATATATCTAACTTATCGTCAGTTATATCACCAATAACCCTTATAGCCAATCCAGGACCAGGGAAAGGTTGTCTAAATACTAAATTTTCTGGAATACCTAACTCTAAACCAGTTTGCCTAACTTCATCTTTAAATAAGTCTCTTAAAGGTTCAACTATTTCTTTAAAATCAACATAGTCAGGTAAACCACCTACATTGTGATGACTCTTAATAACAGAACTTTTTCCTGAGCCACTTTCTATTACATCAGGGTAAATAGTTCCTTGAACTAAGAAATCAACAGTTCCGATTTTTTTAGCCTCTTCTTCAAAAACTCTTATAAATTCTTCACCAATAATTTTTCTTTTTCTTTCAGGATCTGAAACACCAGATAATTTCTCTAAAAATCTATCTTTAGCATTAACTCTTATTAAATTAATATCAAATTGATTTCTAAAAATTTCTTCAACTTCATCACCTTCATTTTTTCTAAGTAAACCGTGGTCAACAAAAATACAAGTTAAATTTTTTCCAATAGCTTTACTTAATAAAACAGCTGCAACAGAAGAATCAACTCCACCTGATAAAGCACATAAAGCTTTTTTATCTCCAATTTTTTCTTTTAAATTTTTGATACTTTCTTCAACAAAAGAAGCAATTTGCCAATCAGCAGAACATTTACAAATATTAAACAAGAAATTTTTAATTACTTGAGTTCCATTTACTGATAAATTAACTTCAGGATGGAATTGAATTCCATATAAATTCTTTTCAACATTTTCCATTGCTGCATTAGGGCAATGAGCAGTAGAACCGATATTTTTGAAGCCCTCTGGAACCTCAGAAACAAAATCAGTATGACTCATTAAAAATGTATTAGTTTCATCAAAAGGAGTAAATAGGGAAGAGGTGTTATTTATTTTAACCTCAGTAGCTCCATATTCTCTTTTATCAGCTCTTGAAACTTTACCGCCTAAAGTATGAGTCATTAATTGCATACCATAACAAATACCAAGAACAGGGATTCCTAAGTCAAATATACCTTCAGCACATCTTGGAGAATCTTCTCCATACACACTTGCAGGACCTCCTGTAAAAATTATTCCTTTTGGATTTTTTTCTTTGATTTTTTCAATTGAGATATTGTATGGTACAACTTCTGAATATACATTGCATTCTCTAACTCTTCTTGCAATTAATTGGTTGTATTGACCACCAAAATCTAGTATTAAAATTAGTTCGTTATTTTTCATAGTTACCTCCTAATTTATGTTTAAACAATTATAACATATATAAATAGTTGTGTAAATAAACACAATCTTAATATACTAACGGTAAATGAAAAACAATAGGTTAAATTATTGAAAAAATTCAATTTTAGTGATATACTATATAATATATTATAAATTATAGGAAGTGATTTAATGCCAGGATATGTAATACATATTGCAATAGCACAAGAATATCTACGAAAAAAAGGAAAAGAGTATAATGAAGAGTTTATAAAAGGATCAGTATATCCTGATTTAACTAATAAAAAATTTGAAACACATTATGGAAAATCTCCAGCATTTACTAATTTAAAGGAATTTATTTTAAAAAATGAAATAGACACTCAATTAAATAAAGGAAAATTTTTGCATCTTATTACAGATTATTTATTTTATAATCATTATTTAGAAAAAATCTCTAAAGAACATATCTATAACGATTATGATATTTCTAATAAGAATTTAATTGAAAAATATAATGTAAAACTTATTAAAGAAGTACAAGATACAGTTAATTTTAAAGAAGGAGAGATGCAGTTATTAACTTATTCTCTTTTATATAAAATGATAGATGAAATTTCTGATTTGGATTTAGATAAAGTAAAATCAGAAGCATTAAATGATGACAAGAAATGGAACACATATAAGAATTTAATTTAAAGGGGGAATGAAAATGATAGCATATTCTACTGGAGCATATGATATATTAAGAGAAAATGATTTAAAAGATATTGACAAACAAATACAAAAAAGCAAAGAAAAAGGGATAGAAAACTTTGCAATAGGAATTTATGAAGATAATTTATGTCAAGCACTAGGTTTAAACAAACCACTTAAAACAATAGAAGATAGAATGAGAATAATGGAAAAAATTCGAGGAGTTGATTTTGTATTTTCAATTCCTAGTTTAGACGAGAAAATAGTAAAAGAAAAAATCAAAGAAGCATTTACGGAATATAGTGAGAATAAGAAAAAACTTCAAAAGGACCAATCACAAAAAAAGAAATATAAATTAGGATATGCTCCAGGAACATATGACTTATTCCATGCAGGACATTTAGAAAATTTAACTATAGCAAGTCAAGACTGTGAAAAATTAGTTGTAGGAGTTAAAGCAGACGAATTAGTTAAAAAACATAAGAATAAAACACCAATAATATCAGAAGAAGAAAGAATGAGTATCTTGAGGCATTTTAAATTTGTATATGATGTATATATATATTACACCAGAGATTTGGAAATTGCCAATGATTATATAAAAGCAAAATATAATGAACCTATAGAAGCTATATATTTAGGATCAGATTTAAAAAATGATTTTAAAGATTTCAATAATCTTAATATAATATATACAGATAGAGACGAACAATTAATGAAGGAAAGATCTACAACAGCATATTCTAAGAAGTATAAAGCTTTATCATTAAAAAAATCTGAAAATATGCATTTAAGAGGAAATGCAAAACCAAAAAATTCGAATATAAATATAGTTGAGGAAATAGAGGATAAAGAAGAACGTTAATATGTTCTTCTTTATTTTCTTATTTCTTTAATTATAAAACTTCACTAGTAGGAATATAACTCTCATCAGGAGGATACACATATTCCTCATTAGGCTTATCAACTACTTTTAATTCAGTAACCTCAATAATAGGCATATCGCCATGATAATCACCCTTAGTAATTTTACCAGTAATTTCAACCCAACAACCATCTTTAAAATCTTTAGCATTTCTATAGTCACAAAGAAACCCTACAACAACATACTGTCTATTAGAAGAAATAATCATATCTCTAGCCAAAACAAATTGGCTATCTTTCAAATCCGAAACCCTATAAACATAGCCAACAAAATTAATTTTCTTACCAACATATGTATCAATATTATCATGAACAGATTTAAGTACATTAGTATAATTTTTAGTCGCTATTTTAAAAGCATCTTTTTGAGGCATACATGAAGAAATTTCTTTAGCCGTACTAGCACCATTAAATACCTTAAAACTAACAAAAATCATTATAAAAACAATAAGAATAACTATAAAAGTAAAGAAATACTTAAAAATTTTACTTCCATTAACTTTAAAATTATATATAAACATAAATAACTCCTTTTTATTAAATAAATTTAGTAAAATCTATGCAGAAAAAACAATTTTATGAAAGAAAAATTATAAAGTCATCTTTATCAAATTTTTGAAGTAAAACTATTGATAAAATAATAATTTAGTGATATAGTTACAAAGAAAATATAAACTTAGGAGGAATATATACAAAATGGGATTATTTAAAACATATAGTGAAAAAGAAGTAAAAAGAATAAAACCAATAATAAAGAAAATAAATGATATGGAAGAAGAGATTTCCAAGTTAACAGACCATGAATTAAGACAAAAAACAGATTATTTCAAAAAACAATTAGCAGATGGTAGAACTTTAGATGATATATTACCAGAAGCATTTGCAGTTGTTAGAGAAGCTTCAAAAAGAGTTTTAGGAATGAGACATTTTGATGTTCAATTAATAGGTGGGATTATTCTACATCAAGGTAGAATTGCTGAAATGAAAACTGGAGAAGGAAAAACATTAGTTGCAACATTACCAGTATACTTAAATGCTCTAGAAGGCAAAGGAGTTCATGTTATTACTGTCAACGACTATCTAGCAAAAAGAGATAGTGAATGGATGGGAAAATTATATAAATTTTTAGGACTATCTGTTGGTTTAGTAATAGCAGGAATGGAGCCAAAAGCTAAACAAGAAGCATATGCTGCAGATGTTACATATGGTACAAATAATGAATTTGGATTTGATTATTTAAGAGATAATATGGTTATATATAAAGACCAATTAGTTCAAAGAGGATTACATTATGCAATTGTCGATGAAATAGATAGTATTTTAATAGATGAAGCAAGAACACCTCTTATTATTTCAGGTAGAGCAAATCAATCATCAGATTTATATAAAAAAGCCGATAACTTCGTATCAAAATTAACTCCAAAAGTTATAGTTGAAGAAGATGTAAAAGATTTTGAACAAGCAGAAGATAATGAAAATTATGATTATATAGTAGACTTAAAAGCAAAATCTGCTTCACTTACATTAAAAGGTATTAAAAAAGCAGAACAAGCATTTAACTTAGAAAACTTCAATGACTTAGAAAACTCAACATTAGTACATCATGTAAATCAAGCTTTAAGAGCGCATGGAGTAATGAAAAAAGATATTGATTACATTGTAAAAGATGGAGAAGTATTAATTGTTGACGAATTTACTGGTCGTATCATGTATGGAAGAAGATATAACAATGGCTTACATCAAGCTATTGAGGCAAAAGAACATGTAAAAATAGCAGATGAATCAAAAACATTAGCTACAATTACCTTCCAAAATTACTTTAGAATGTATGACAAATTATCAGGTATGACAGGTACTGCAATGACAGAAGAAGCTGAGTTTGAAGAAATATACAACTTAGATGTTGTGGCAATTCCAACAAATAAACCAATGGTTCGTAAAGATGAAAATGATGTAATATATAAAAATGAAAATGCTAAATTCAATGCAATTGTAAATAGCATTAAAGAAAGCCATGAAAAAGGTCAACCAGTTTTAGTAGGTACTGTATCAATTGAAAAATCTGAAAAATTAAGTAGCTTATTGAGAAAAGAAGGAATAAAACACGAAGTTTTAAACGCTAAATATCATGAAAAAGAAGCTGAAATAATAGCACAAGCTGGTAAATTTGGAGCAGTTACAATAGCAACAAATATGGCAGGTCGTGGTACTGACATTATTTTAGGTGGAAATAGTGAATTTTTAGCAAAAGAAGAAATGAGAAAGAAAAAAGTATCTCATGAAATCATAGAAGAAGCAAACACATATTATGAAACAGACAATCAAGAAATATTAAAAGCAAGAGAAGATTTCAAAGAATTAGTAAACAAATATGATGAAAAAATAAAAGAAGAAAAAGAAAAAGTTATTGAAGCAGGAGGTCTTAAAATAATTGGTACAGAAAGACATGAATCAAGAAGAATTGACAACCAATTAAGAGGTCGTTCTGGTCGTCAAGGAGATGTGGGAGAATCTAAATTCTATATTGGATTAGATGATGACTTAATGAAAATCTTTGGAGGAGACACAATAACAAAAGTATATAATACAATTGGGGCAGATGAAAATATGCCAATAGATTCAAAAATCATATCAAAAGCAGTAGAAAATGCCCAAAAGAAAGTAGAAGGAAGAAACTTCAGTATTCGTAAAAATGTCTTAAAATACGATGATGTAATGAATGCACAAAGAGAAATTATATATGCACAAAGAAGACAAGTATTAGATGGAGAAAACATACACGAAAGTATAGCAAATATGATACAAGCAGTTGCGGAAGCAATGGTAAATATGTATGTTGAAGACGAAGAAGGAAATGTAAATGTTGAAGCATTAAATCAAGATATATTAAATACTTTTGGAATTGAAATGTTAGATACTATTAAGGAAAACTCAAAAGATTCAAGTAAAATTTTAGAAGAATTACAAAAAAGAGCAGAAGAAAAATATAAAGCCAAAGAAGAAGAAATTGGTTCTGACGAAATGAGAGAGCTTGAGAGAATAGTAATGCTTAAAGTAGTTGACGAAAAATGGATGAACCATATTGATAATATGGATGAATTAAAAAATGGTATCGGACTTCGTGCGTATGGTCAACAAGATCCAGTAGTAAAATACAGAATTGAAGGTATGGACATGTTTGAAGAAATGATATCAGACATTAAAGTTGATGTTACAAAAATTCTTATGAATATTAGACAACAAACAGAAAATAAAAGACAAGAAACTGTAAAAATTACTGGTGCAGCATTAGAGGCAATTCATAGTGTTGATGGTGGTTCTAAAATAGGAACTGATGTTGATAGAACTATAAGAAATGAAGGACCAAAGGTTGGAAGAAATGACCCATGTCCATGTGGAAGTGGAAAGAAATACAAAAACTGCTGTGGGAAAAACTAGTAATAGCAAGGGTTACAAGAAATGATACAAATTGACATAAATGCAAAAAATATGCTTTTGTCGCCAATTTGTCGCCAAACAAATAAAATCTGTCGCCAAAATTTCTTAAAAGTGCTTATTTATCAATGGATACAGACTTTGCGACAAAAATAAAATATTAAAAAAGTTTAATATTGACTGACATTGTAAAAGATGCCAGTCTTTTTTCGTTCAATCGTTATTTGCAGGTTGGAGGTAAAAATAAAATGGTAAATGTAAGAAAGAGAGGAAATGTTTATGAGTACAATTTTGATGTTGCTAAAATTGAGGGGAAAAGAAAACGAATTACAAAATCAGGTTTTAAAACAAAAGCAGAAGCACTAAAACAAGGAACAATAGCTTATAATGAATACTTAAATACTGGTAGGAAATTTGTATCAAACGAAATGAGTTATTCAGACTTTTTAGATTATTGGCTAGATAATCATTGTAAAATAAATTTAAAGTATCACACTATAGAAGCATATAGTAATATAGTTAAAACACATTTAAAACCAAATCTAGGCTTTTATAAACTATCTCAAATAACAAAACCAACGCTTCAAGATTTTTTAAATAAGATATATGTAGAAAAAGCATATAGTAAGAACTTTTTGAACAATATTAGGAAAGTATTAAAATGTTCATTTAATTATGCAGTAGATAATGAATATGTAAAAGTAAACTCAGCTGCAAATTTAAAACTACCTAAATATGACGAGCCACCAAAAGATGTAGCTCATATATTTACAACAGAGGAAATTAATACGATATTAGATAGATTTAAAAATAATCATTGTGTATATTATGCATTTTTAACAGCATATTGTACAGGATTAAGAATTGCAGAAGTATTTGCATTAACTTGGGATGATATAGATTTAAACAATAAAACAATAACAGTAAATAAAAATATATTAAAGAAGAATCAAGTAGGAGGAACAAAACAAAGACATATAAGTGGTAATTCAACAACGGTCTGGTATTTTGGAACTTGCAAAACACAAACTAGTTATAGAACAATTCCTATAGGAGATACACTTGTAAATGCTTTAAAAGAATATAAAGAAGAACAACAAATACATAAACTAAATTATGGAGATACATATATGAAACATTATAAAAAAAATGTTATAAATCCATATAATAACAAAACTGAAATAAAAATTGTAAATGCATATGCTGAAATAGATGTTGCTTTACCTGAAGTAAATTTTGTATTTGTAAAAAATAATGGGGTATATGAAGGCACTGATAGTACAAAATATCCATTTAAAGTAATTCATTATGAATTAGGTATTCCTTGCAGATTTCACGATTTTAGAGATACACATGCGACTAAATTAATTGAATCAGGTGCAGATATAAAAGCTGTTTCAAAAAGATTAGGACATAGGAATATTGATATTACTTATAATATTTATGTAAGAGTAACTGAGAAAATGGAAAATGAAACTGCAAATAAATTTGAAAAAATATGTAAGTGTTTGTAATGGGGGGAGAAATAGATGGATAAAGTAAATAATGTGATAGATATATTAAAAGATATGACTTTTATAAATAAATTAAGATTTGGAGTTTGTGCATTTTCAAGTAATTATTTGAATTTAAAATATGACAAAAATAAATATTATAAACAATATGATGGACTACTAAGAGAATGGGATGATGAATATTCTAAAAGTTTTTTGGATGCAAGAAAATACCCAATAATTTTATTTGTATTAGCTAAAATGATGGAGATGAATGAAGGAGAGAAAAATCAAGTTATAATGTGGTTTATAAATAATATATAAATTTTTCGTAGGAGCAGAAATGCTTCTATTTTTTTAACTTTAAAAGATTTTTAAAATTAAATGTCCACTTTTTCAGTTTTTTTGTGCTGTTCATTATAGAAGGAAAAATTTTTTTATAAAAATGTAACCTTTTTGAAGTTTCATTTCGCTTTTATTTATAGAGGGATATAAAACTTTTTAAAAGCACATTGAAAATTTAATATTTAAATCATTAAATACAAATAATGAAACTCTTACATAGTCATAGAACGAGCGAGATAATAACCGTCCCACGCAATGAGTGTAAGTCTGTCAGAGACAGACAGGTGGAATTCCTGAGGAGTGATAAAAATCACCATTTAATGATATAAAAAAACAAATAATAAAATTGCAAGTAGAAATTTTGTCGAAACGATTGACAAATCTTGGAAATGATGATATAAGATAGTTGTATTCGATAAGAATACAACTGAAAAATTAAATATAGATATTTCCCTGTTGTAGGTTGAGTCACTATGTAACTTAATGATAAAATAGCGACTGATTTTAAAAATCTAAAAAGTACTTCGCGAGAAAATACTTTCCCTACTGATCGGAAGCCAGAATGTGTAAGAGGCCCTTTGATTCGTCGGCCTATGTTGGTTAAGTGAGTAAAAAGTCCAACAAGTATAAAGAAGTAATGTGTAAGTCGTAAGTGCTACAGATGTCTTATTTAATTCACAGTAAACAATAATATAATAATGTCCAAAAACAGATATGTGTTGGGCTTATTAAAAGATACTTTTTTACAAAGAAAGTACGTTTGTTTATTGCGGATTAAATAGGCTTCTAGGTATCTCTTATGACTTTTTTGATATTTATTCAAAAAAAGTCAAGAAAAATTTTATGCAAGTAAGCAAAAATTTTTCAGTAAGAGTAAACGGAACTTCTGTATCATTTAATGGCTTTTTAGGGAGATATTTTAAATATATAGATATTGATATAAGGTTTCGTTTGAGTCAAAAAAGCGAAGCCTTTTTTGACGTTTATGCTACTTGCTAGAAAGGAGGAAATCATGGAGGATTTAAAAATTATTAATGCAGATAACTTATTATACACAACACTTACTGAAAGTGAATTTATTGTAGATGAAATATTGCCTGTTGGACTTCATATATTTTGTGGAGCTCCAAAAGTAGGTAAAAGTTGGCTAATGCTTGATTTATGTATTAAAGTTTCAAAAGGCGAAGAAATTTGGAATTTAAAAACTAATAAATGTGATGTTTTATATTTAGCTTTAGAAGATACACATCAAAGATTGCAAAAAAGATTATTCAAATTAACAGATGAAATAGATTCTAATTTCCATATAGCAATAGAATCAAATAAAATTACGAATGGATTAGTAATGCAATTAGAAAATGCAATAAAACAATATCCTAATACAAGATTAGTTGTTATAGATACTCTTCAGAAAGTAAGAAAACAAAGTAATGATGTCAATTATTCAGCAGACTATGGAGATATATCAACATTAAAAGCATTTGCTGATAAAAATAAATTAGCAATTATATTAGTTCATCATTTAAGGAAACAAGATGATAGTGATGTTTTTAATAAAATATCAGGTACAGCAGGAATAATGGGAAGTAGTGACACAACATTTATATTAGAAAAGAAATCTAGAGATGATTCAGTTGCAACATTATTTGTAACAGGTAGAGATGTGGAATATCAAACATTTACATTAAGATTTGAAGAATGTAGATGGAACTTAATAGAAAGGTCATTTCAAAAAGAACTTGAAATGAAAAATGCTCCAGAGATAGTAAGTAATGTTATATCTTTTATCAATGGAAAAATAATGTGGCAGGGAACTGCAACAGAATTATTAGAAATATTAGATAAAAAAGATATAACACCACAATATCTTACTAAAGTTCTAAACGAATATAGTAAAACTATTTTATTAGATAATAAAATAAGTTTTTCAACATCAAGGACAAGCACAGTTCGTTTAGTAACTTTGAAGAAAGATATTGATGAACTTACAGAGCAGAGCTAAAAATGACATTAACATTTATGGTAATGTCATCAATGACGATGAAGACGCTAAAAATATATAGCGACAGAATTGTCATTGAAAGGAAGTCCAGAGGGAACATCTGGCACACCAACTTTTGTAAAAAGTGTAGTGTGTTACACTCATAAATGCGATTTTTGAAAAATGGAGCAGAATTTAGCATGACTGTTGCAGAAGATTTTTCAAAAGAAGAATGAGGTTGTCCTAAAATAGGAACCCGATAACCAAAAAATCCAGCTCAATAAGAGTTGGATTTTTTGGTATAAAAAGTCTTGAAATGCTG
>CATYUF010000001.1 GCA_958413095.1 uncultured Clostridium sp. | reverse complement strand
GTATCTCTTATTCAATTTTTTTCTAAAATTTCCCTACTAAAAGTTTATACTAACGCATGTATGTTGCTATTTATTATAATTTGAGGCAAGATTATATTTTATTTTATTCTTTTATTTTTGTTCTTTTATTGCTGATATTAATCCTGTAAATAATGGAGCTGGTCTGTTCGGTCTTGATTTCAGTTCTGGATGAAATTGTCCTGCTATAAAATATGGATGTTCTTCTAATTCTACCATTTCTACTAGCAATCCATCTGGTGAAGTTCCTGAAACTTTTAATCCTGCATTTTCTAGCCTTTCTTTATATTCATTGTTAAACTCAAAGCGATGTCTATGTCTTTCTGATATTTCTGTTTTTCCATAAATTTTTTCAGCTAAAGAACCTTTTTTTATTATACATGGATATGCACCTAATCTCATTGTTCCACCTTTTTTGCTTACATCTTTTTGCTCTTCCATTATATGTATAACTTGATTATTACTATTTTCATCAAATTCCTCTGAATTTGCATTTCTTAAATTTAATACATTTCTAGCATATTCTACAACTGTCATTTGCATTCCTAAACAAATTCCTAAAAATGGAATCTTATTTTCTCTTACATATTTTATAGTTTCTATCATTCCTTCTATTCCTCTGTTTCCAAATCCCCCTGGTACAACAACCCCATCAATTCCTTCTAATGTTTCTTCAATATTATCCCTAGTTATTTTTTCTGAATCTATTAATTTAATTTCTACTTTAACTTTATTTTCAAATCCAGCATGATATAAACTTTCTATCACAGATATATATGAATCTTCTAATTTTACATATTTACCTACTATTCCTATGGTTATTTTATTGTTTTTATCAATTTTTCTAATACTATCTATCATACTCTCCCATTTAGAGTTATTTGGTATGTACTTGTCTAGCCTTAAATGGTTACAAACTTCTCTTGCTAGACCTTCTTCTTCCAGCATTAACGGAACTGCATATAAGCAATCTGCTGTTTTATTTTGAATTACACTTGTCTTTCTTACATTACAGAAAAGAGATAATTTTTCTCTTATATTTTCTGGTATTTCTTGTTCTGTTCTACATACTAAAATATCTGGTTTTATTCCTAAACTTTGTAATTCTTTTACTGAATGCTGTGTTGGCTTTGATTTTATTTCATTAGATCCAAATATATATGGTAATAATGTTACATGTATATATAAAACATCTTCCTTGTTTTTCTCTAATCCTACTTGTCTTATTGCTTCTAAAATTGAAAGTCCCTCTATGTCTCCTACTGTTCCTCCTACTTCAGATATTACAATATCTGTGTCAGTATTTTCAAATCCATATATTTTATCTTTTATTTCATTAGTAATATGTGGTATTACCTGAACAGTTTTTCCTAAATAATCTCCTCTTCGTTCTTTTTCTAACACACTTTGATATACTTTTCCCATTGTAATGCTAGAATTTTTTGTTAAATTTTCATCTATAAATCTTTCATAATGTCCTAAATCTAAATCTGTTTCTGCTCCATCATCAGTTACGAAAACTTCTCCATGTTCATATGGATTCATTGTACCTGGGTCTACATTTATATATGGATCAAATTTCTGAATTGTAACTTTATACCCCCTATTTTTTAATAACCTCCCTAATGAGGCTGCTGTTATTCCTTTTCCTAGTCCTGATACTACTCCACCTGTTACAAAAATATATTTTGTGTTCATATTTCCTCTCCTTTATTAAATTTTGATAGTATAATACTTTTTTAATATTATGATAAATTGAATTTCCGCTATAATATTAAAAAAAGATTAAAAAATTCCCAAAATTGGTTTTTTTTAATCTTCTTTTTTATTTTAGCACTAATTTTTCTAAATTACAACAATTTAAAGATAGTTTTTATAGAAATTTTTCGCAATATTATTTTTTCAGGTAATCTTTGCATCTAGTCCAGACTTAACTTATTAATTGAATTTATTATTTCTATTTTCTCTTGGCTATTAGTGCTTTTATCTTTATTCCTTGCTCTGAAAACATTTTTTCATGTTCTGTTTCTATATTTTTTTCAAATATTCCATCTGAATGTAAATCATAAGTCTTTTTCATAATTTCAAAGCCACTTTCTTCAAAATAGATTAAACTAGAATTAAATAAATCATCATCATCAGTTTTAAAAAATATTTCTCCACCGCCTTTTAAAAATTCTTTATATTTTTCTAATTGTTTAGAATGTGTTAATCTCTTTTTTCTATGTTTTCCTTTTGGCCATGGATTGCAAAAATTAATATATATTCGTTCTATTTCGTCTGTTTTATCTAATATTAGGTCTATTCTTTCAATATCAAATCTAGTTAATAATATATTTTCAGGTTCTATATTTCTTTCGTTATATTCTTTTTCTACATTTCTTTTGGCTAATCCTAACATTGCATCTACTAAATCAATAGCTATGTAATTTACGCTTTGATTTTCTACTGCTAGCTTAGATATAAATTGTCCTTTTCCACATCCTAATTCTAAATGAATTGGATTACTATTTTTAAATTTTTCTTTCCATTTTCCTTTTAGCTCTTCTGGATTATCTATATAAAATTTACTTGCTTCTAATTCTGGTCTTGCCCATTTTTTGAATCTTATTCTCAAAATTATCACTCCTAAAATTCTTTAATATTCTTTTAGTATTATACTATATATTGGATTTTTTATCAATATATTGATTTTCATCTTTAAATTATGTATACTTTAGTTAAATATTATATTAATATAGTCGCTATATTCAAGTATTATAATAAGTATAATATATTATTTTTTATACAATTTAATTTTATTTATATAAGAAAGGATTTCATTACATATGAAAAACAAAATGATTTTAAAATATATTGTAATTGATAATAAGTATAACAATATAAATGACATTCTAAAAGAAGAATTTTATATTTCTAATAGATTATTTGTAAAATTAATTAATTCTAATATGGTTTTATTAAATGGAAAAAGTGTAGATACTAGAATAAAGATAAATAAAAATGATGTCATAACTGTTAATTTAGATCTGCCTGAGGACAATTCTAATATTGTTTCTACTGCTATGCCTCTTGATATTCTTTACGAAGATAATTGGTTTTTAATTTTAAATAAGCCAGCTAGCATAGCTATTCATCCTTCTTTATTACATTATGCTCATTCTTTGTCAAATGGTGTAAAATATTATTTTGATAGTATAGGCTTGAAAAAGAAGATTAGACCTATAAATAGATTGGATTATAACACTTCTGGTATAGTATTATTTGCAAAATGCGAATATATTCAAGAAATACTAAATAGACAAATGCAAGATAATCTGTTTAAAAAAGAATATTTATGTGTAATAAATGGACTATTGGAAGAAAAATCAGGCATATTAGATTTTCCTATTGCCAGAAAAGAAGGTAGTATTATTGAAAGATGCGTTTCTTCTGATGGTAAGCCTTCAATAACAAGATATTCTGTTATCAAAGAATTTAAAAATCAAAACCTTTCTTTGGTAAAATGTATTTTAGAAACTGGTCGTACTCATCAAATTCGTGTTCATTTTAGTCATATTGGTCATCCATTAATTGGTGATACTTTATATGGATTACCTTCTGCTTTAATAAGTAGACAAGCTCTTCATAGCTATAAAGTTTCCTTTATACATCCTATAACAAAAAAAGAACTAACACTTATTAGTCCGCTAGCTGAAGATATTAGAAGAATAATAGAGTAAATCTGTAAGCCGGGTTCTGTCATCAAAAATAGTCATTTATCTAGAATATATATCACTATATATTTCAAGCCACGCAATTCAAGAAGGCGTCGAGCAGACTTAATCTTCTTTTTTAGGTGTTGCTCCAGATGGGGTTTACACAAACACAATATGTCACCATACTGCTGGTGAGCTCTTACCTCGCCTTTTCACCCTTACCATATAATGGCGGTTATTTTCTGTTGCACTTTCCTTGAGGTCACCCTCACTAGACGTTATCTAGCATCATTGCTCTATGGAGCCCGGACTTTCCTCTCGTAATCCCTTTCGAGTTTTTACCAGCGACTATTCAATTTACTCTATTTGTTATTATATCACATATTATTTATTTCTTCTAGTAAATTTTTATATTTTATTAAAAAAACTGCTTCATCTTTTACATTTGTAGCATTTTGTAATTCATTTAACATCACATAAACTTTATTAATAGTTGTTTGATTATTAGCATTTACTACATTACCAGTTAATAATTGTGAAAATACATTAATCGCATTTTTTATGTCATTTGAAATTTCATCCCAGTTTTTGCTATCTAATTTCGAATATGCTAAAAATATATTTGATTTAGTATTTAACACTGTTTTATATACTGTATCATCTGTTACCTTTTCTGCAAATTTAGGAATATACTGATATGTTTTTGCTAATTCTCTTAAAGTTTCTTCTTTATTTTGATTTTTTACTAAAACTGTAAGATTATCATATTGTCTATTAAAGTTTAATATTTCATCTTGATTTATATTTAATCCATATAAATCTAATGTTATTGCTGGAATAGATGTGTAAATTAATTCTATTTCATTTTTTACTTTATTCCAATCAATTGCATTCGTATTTGTTAGCACACCTTCTTGTTGCATTGTATAATTCTTCAAGTTTTTTTCGTCCTCATTACTTTGCTTTCCTTCTTCTTGTTCATTACTTGTAGTTTGAGTTGATGACTTTGAATTTCCACTATCCGATGAGCTAGAACCTTCAGAAGATGTATTTGAACTTTCTTTCTTGTTTGACTCTATCTTGCTAGTGTATACCTTATAATTTCTCATAGTAATATTATTCATTTCATTAAATATGTCTTCTAATTTAGAATCTAAATATTTTAACTCTGTTAAAGCTTTTTCCCTTTGGCTTTTTTCCCCATCTTCATTTGCTTTTACAAATATTGTTGTTCCTATTACTACAACAATTGTAATTAAAACAATATAAGCAGTAATTTTCAATTTTTTCAAAACTGTACCTCCATCTTTTTTAGTATTATTTACATCTTTTATAAATTTTATTCTTAGTATAAAATTTAATTATTTATTAATACTATTTAATATCAAGAAAGATTTTATTCATTATTTTTACTTTTTTAATATAAAGTGAAAATAGCTTCTAATTTTAGATTTTTTTCTTAATTAATTTAAAAATGGAGATTTGATATGATTGTAACTGTTAATTTATATAGTGATAAAAAAGGTGAACTTAATAATTTTTTGAGTAAATTTTATAACACCAATTTAGAAATTTTTGATAGTTTAAAATGGAATAAAAACTATTCTAATCCAATAGAAATTGCAGAAATAATTGGAATTTTTATTGATAATATTGATAAATATTTGATTAATATGTGGGTTTGTTTAGATAAAGATATTTATATTAATATTAATGAAAAAAATGCTAATAAAGTAATCAAGTATCTATATGAAAGATTTCCTTATTGATATATTTAATTCTAAATTTATTAAAAAATATATGTCTTCTTATATAGAGTTTATATTCACTATCCTTTATTACAAAAATAGGACCATCAATAAATTTTATATTATTGAATAAGTCCTATTTCTTATTTTATATACAAAAAGATAACTCATAAAGTAATAAACTTTTTAATCATAGATTTTATTCTTAATATCAATATTTGTTCTTATTTTTCAATAATTATTGTAACTGGTCCATCGTTTAGGAGACTTACTTGCATATCAGCACCAAATATTCCTTTTTGCACCTCTATATCATTTTTACCACATTCTTCACAAAAATACTCATATAACTCATTTGCTTGTTCTGGTCTTGCTGCTTCAATAAATGATGGTCTATTTCCTTGTGAACAATTTGCATACAATGTAAATTGAGATATTAATAACAATTTTCCGTCTACATCTTTTAGGGATTTATTCATTTTTCCTTCTTCATCTTCAAACACTCTTAAATTACATAATTTTTTAACTAAATAGTCTGCATTTTCCTTTGTGTCTGTATGTGTTATTCCTATTAATACTAAAAAACCCTTTTCTATCTTTCCTACAATTTCATTATCTACTTCAACTTTTGCTTCTTTTACTCTCTGAACTACTAATTTCATTTTCTATCTTTCTATTCTACTCCTTTTCATCTTTTATTTCTTTATTTGGTTCAATTTCGTCTGTTCCTATGTTTTTTACTTCCTCTTCTGTGATATTTTCTGGAGTAGGATTTATTTCAATTATTGTTGTCTTTTCTAGGTTAGTTTCTTTTTCTTTATTAATATTCTCATTTTCCTTTATTACTTCTTCTTCATTTTTTTCTACATTAACAAGATGTCTTTCTTCTGTCTTTGTAAGACTAGTTTCATTTTCTTCTTGTGTTCCAACTTTATTTTCCTCTTGTTTCATTCCACAGTGTGGACAGAATTTAGCATCTTTTTCAATTTCAGTAAAGCATTTTGAACATTGTTTTTTGTCTTTTAATTCTAAACATTCTTTTAGTAAAGCTTCTATTTCGTCACTCATTACATCTATATTTGTGCATTGTTCTATTAAATCTTTTTCTATGTCAATTTCTTCTTTCTTTACATGCTTTTCATATACTATCTTACCTATTTCTTCATATATGTCATTTATTTTTGATTTAAGGTCTCCCATTTTTATTTTTAACTTCGTTTCTTTGGCAATTTTCCCTGTTTTGTCAGCAGTTATCCTATATGCTTCACTTGCTTTTTTTCCTAATTTATCAAAAAACTCCATATATATCCTCCTTATTTTGTTTTAAGTAAAATCATATCTTATTATTCCTACTTTATGTATATATTATTCACTTTTTCTGTCTCTTGTCATTAAATTTTTAACTGCTTCTTGAGGCTCTAATTGTTCATAAATAACTTTATATACCATTTCTACTATTGGCATATATACATTATTTTTTATTCCTAATTCATAAGCAACTTCAATATTATCTATACTTTCAATTACCATTCCTACTTCTTTTTTTGCTTCTTCCAAAGTTTTTCCTTGTCCTATTAACTTACCAGCTTTTCTATTTCTACTATGTTCGCTTAAACAAGTAACTATTAAGTCTCCAAGTCCACTTAATCCGTAAAATGTGTCTTTTTCTCCTCCTAATGCAACTCCTAATCTTGTAAGTTCTCCTAGTCCTCTAGTTACTAAGGCTGCAAATGTATTATCACCTAGTCCTATTCCACTTGCTACTCCTGCACAAAAAGCTATTATATTTTTAAGTGCTCCTCCCAATTCAACTCCTTTTACATCACTTGAAGTATATATTCTCATTTCTGGACACATAAAAGTTTTTTGTATCATTTCTAATATTTCTTCATCTTTTGATGCTATTACTAATACTGTTGGAACTGCAACAGAAACTTCTTCTGCATGACTTGGTCCTGATAATACTCCTAATCTAACTTCTGGCATTTCTTCTTTTATTACTTCATCTAAAGTCTTTAATGTTTCTTTTTCAAATCCTTTTGAGCAAATTATTACTGGTTTATTGCCTACAAATTGTTTATATTGCTTAAAAATGTCTCTTGTAAATTTTGATGGTGTAACATGCAAAATAAATTCTGTATCTTTTATTACTTCTTCAAAATTTGTTGAACATATTATATTATCTGGTATCTCTACATTTGGAAGAAATTTGCACTTTCTTTCATTATTTATTAAATCTCTTTCCTCATCTAAAAAAGACCAGACTTTAACATTGTTTCCACATCTTGCCAGGTGAATTGCTAATGCCATTCCCCAACTACCACTACCTATTACTGCTATATTTTTCATTTTATCCTTTTCCTTTCGTTTCTTAATATTTGAATATTACTTTTGTTTTAGATTTGTCGTTTTCATAACAATTAATATCAATTAGTATTTTTGTTAAAAAGTTAATTGATATTTTATTTATCTACTTAATTTTACTTCTCTTTATTATAGATTAACTTTTCTTAAAACTTATCTTATTTTCTTTTCCACTTAATATTCTTTTTATATTACTTCTATGGTTAAATAGAACTATAACTGCTAAAATTATACTAAATATTAAATAGCTACTGCCTTGTGAAACTATATAATGTTCATTTATAAATAAAGTTAATACTGGAAATAATACTGCTGCTGCACATGAACCTAATGAAACCATTCTTGTTAAAGCTATTAAAACCACTCCAAACACCAAACAAATTAATCCTATTTGCCAGTTGCTCATTATTAATATTCCTAAAGATGTAGCTACACCTTTTCCGCCTTTAAATCCAAAGAATATTGGAAAAGTATGCCCTAATACAACTGCTATTCCAGCTATTTGTACTAATAATGATGCATTTTCTACTTTAAATGCCCAAGCTATAAACATTGCTATTAATATAGCAACTACACCTTTTAATATATCGCAAATAAGTGTTATTGCTGCTGCCTTTTTTCCAACAGAGCGAAGCATGTTTGTTGTTCCTGCATTCCCACTACCTTTTTCTCTTACATCAAATCCTGCCATTTTTTTACTAAAAATAACCGAAAAATTTATACTTCCTATTAAATATGCAATTATTGCTACTACAATATTAAATGCCATTATTCTTCTCCCTTCTCTCTTACAATTATTCTAACAGGTGTTCCTTCTAGACCAAATTCTTTTCTTATTTGATTTACTAAATATCTTTCATATGAAAAGTGGAACAATTCTTTATTATTTACAAAAATAACAAATGTTGGTGGCTTTGTTGAAGCTTGTGTACCATAAAAAATCTTTAATCTTTTTCCTTTATCTGTTGGTGGCTGTACTATTGAGATAGCTTCATTTATTACTTGATTTAATACTGATGTAGATATTCTCATACTATTTTGTTCATTTACATGGTTTATTAAATCAAATAATTTATTTACTCTTTGTCCTGTTTTTGCTGATATAAATATTATTGGAGCATATGATAAATATGATAGTTTAGCATATATTTCTTTTTTGTATCTTTCTAATGTTCCTGTTTCTTTTTCATATTCATCCCATTTATTTACAACTATTATTACTCCTTTTCCTGCTTCATGAGCTTCTCCTGCTATTTTTGCATCTTGGTCTGTTACACCTTCTAATGCATCTATCATCATCAAGCATACATCTGCTCTTTCTATTGCAAGTAGAGTCCTCATTATACTAAATTTTTCTATTGATTCTTTTACCTTACTTTTTCTCCTTACTCCTGCTGTATCAATTAAAATATATTTTCCTTTTTCATTTTCAAACTTTGAATCTATGGCATCTCTAGTTGTCCCTGCAATATTACTTACTATTGCTCTGTTTTCTCCTAGTATTTTATTTATTAATGATGATTTTCCTACGTTTGGCTTCCCTATTACAGCAACTTTTATTACATCATCTTCGTCTTCATCTAAAGTTTTTTCAGGAAAACTTTCATAAATTTTATCTAGAACATCTCCAAGCCCAAGTGCATTACTTGCTGAAATTGGATACGGATCTCCTAATCCTAAATTATAAAATTCATAGATTTCTTCTCTATCTTTTTCAAAATTATCAGCTTTATTACAAACTAAAACCACTGGTTTTCCTGATCTTTTTAACATAACTGCAATTTCACTATCTGCTGCTGTTACTCCTTGTCTTATATCAGTAAGAAATATTATAACATCAGCCATTGATATTGCAAGATTTGCTTGTTCTCTCATTTGAGATAAAATAATATCATCTGACTCTGGCTCTATTCCTCCTGTATCTACTAATGTAAAATTTCTTCCTCTCCAGTTTGTATCAGCATAAATTCTATCACGAGTAACTCCTGGAGTATCTTGTACTATTGATATTCTACTTCCTGCCAAATAATTAAAAAAAGTTGATTTTCCTACATTTGGCTTTCCTATTATTGCTACTATTGGTTTTGACATTTTTCTACCTTTCCTTTTTTATTTCTATTTCAAAATTATTGTATTATTTTGATATTTTTAATATTTTATAGTATAACACATTTTCTATTAAAATAACAACAAAATATTACAAATTTCTTGTGTTATGTCTATTCACTTGTTACAATTTACAACTTATTTATAGCTACAAAATATTAATAATATATTATTTTTTAGTAAAGCTATCATTTATTTATTCTTACATTTATCTCTTATTTCTTTAATCTGTTCGTTAATCTTTTTAATATACTCATTATCAACTAATTCTATTTTGTCATTATTAATTTCATATTTATCTTTTATATTTAAAATTTTATTTACACTATTATCTATTTGGTTCATCTTTATCTTGCCACTTTTAGCCATATTAATTACTTCATTTAATGCTTCTATTCCTTTATCATATTTAAAAACTATTATATCATTTCCTGCCTCAAAAGCTTTTATGATACTTTTATTTGCTCCAAACCTATATTTCATAGCTTTCATTCTCATATCATCTGTTACAACTAATCCTTTAAATCTATATTTTTTCTTTAAATATTTAGCAATAAATTTCCTAGATATTGAAGCTGGATTTATTGTTATATCCTTTATTCTCATATGTCCTACTAAAACAGCATCTGCACCATTCTCTATTGCTTTTTTAAATGGCTTCATGTCTTTTTCTTCTAAGTCATTTATTTTTTCTTTTATTTTTGGAATTTTAAAATGTGAATCACTATTAGTTGCTCCATGACCTGGAAAATGTTTTATTACAGATATAACTTGATTTTTTTGTAATTTTTTCATATATTCAATACCATACTCTGTTACTTCTTCTATGTTTTCACTAAATGCTCTGTCACCGATTGCATGATTATCAGGAAATCTCTTTATATCTAAAACTGGAGCAAAATTCATATTAAATCCTAATCTATGCAGTGTATTTCCCGTTATTTCTCCTGCTTTTTGGACATATTCTTTTGCATTCTCCAATTTTGATAGTTTATATGGTGCTGGAATATTTTCAAGTTCATTTGGCAGTCTATTGACCCTTCCTCCTTCTTGGTCTATTGCTATGAACATTGGAACATTATTTTTTCTATTCAATTCTTTTATATGATTTATTAAATTTATCAGTTCTTCAATATTTTTATAGTTTTTCTTATATAATAAAATTCCACCTATTTTATATTTTGTTATTAAATTTTCAATTTTATCAATTGCATTTGGTGTGTCCATACCTATTATTATTTTTTGACATATTTTTTCTTCTAAAGATAACTTATCTAATTTCAAATTTCTCATAAGCAAAATTCCTTTTCTTTTTGTTTATTATATACTTTTAAGTATCTTTAATCAATATTTTTTAAGTTTTTAAATTTTACTTTTTAACTTTATGTGAAAACAATTATTTATTATAGAATAGCTGGAAATAGTTGATAATTTGTAAAAGCTATTATATAGTAACTTGAAAACTCTATAATTTTTTTTAACAATTGAACTTGAACAATAAATATGTTAATATTATAATACTAAATATTAAAAGGAGAAATGAAAATGGCCTTTGATGGAATTGTTACAAAAGCAATAGCATCTGAGCTTCAGCAGCTTTCTGGTGCTAGAATTGATAAAATTTTTGAGCCAAATAAAAATACCATTATTTTAGGGTGTTATCTAGATGGTAAAAATTATGCTTTAAATATATGTATAGATTCACAAAATTATAGAATACATTTATCAACTCATTCAAAACCTAATCCACAAGTTGCCCTTAATTTTTGTATGGTACTTAGAAAAAATTTGATAGGTTTACGAATAAAAAATATTATAACTTCTAATTTAGAAAGAGTTATTACTATTGAGTTTGAGGGATTTGATGATGTCGATGATATTATATCTAAAAAACTAATTATTGAATTAATGGGAAAACATTGTAATATAGTATTGTTAGACGATTCTGGAATTATTATTGATAGTTTAAGACATATAGTGTCTTCTAATTTATCTACTAGGTCAATAATTCCTCATAATAAATATATATATCCGATGAATAATAAATATAACTTTTTAGATATTTGTAATAGCAAAGATTTTGAAGATAAACTTCATTCTTTGAGTCACTCTACCTTGAATACAGAAAATCTTCCTACATGTATTTCAAATGTTTTTAATGGCATTAGTAAAACATTTATTATATCTGCTATTAATAATTTAAAACTTAAAGATATTTCTAGTTTATCACTTAATAAACTATATGATTATATAACTCAAATTATTTATAATACTGATAATCTAAACTTAGGTTTTGAAAAACTAAAAATTCCTAATAAAAAAACTGAAGATTATTCTTTAATTATGAAAGAAAATGACTCTAACTTCTCTTTAAGTTTCTTCATTGATGATTTTTATTATGAAAAAGAAGCTTTACAAGAATTTAAAGCTTATAAAGAAAATAGCTTGAAATTGGTATTAAATACTAAACAAAAATATAAAAAAAGACTTATTAATATGGATAAAAAATTAGAAGAATGCAAAAATATGGACATTTATAGGTTGTATGGAGAGTTAATAACTGCTAATTTATATAGAATTAAGGACTTTAATATTGATGAAATTAAATTGGAAAATTATTATGATAATAATAATTTTATTACAATTACATTAGATAAAAAATATCCTCCTAGTATTAATGCTAAAATGTTCTTTAAAAAATATTCTAAGCTAAAAAATGCTTTACAAATAGTTTCTGAACAAAAAGCAGAGACTCTCGATGAATTAAATTATATTGATAGTATTATTTATGAATTAGATAATTGTAAAACTTTAGATGATATTTCTACTGTTCTTGAAGAAATATCTGAAAATGAAACTTTTAGAGATATAAATAAAAAACTGGCAAAGAAATCAAATAACAAATCTAAAAAAGGAAATAAAAACAAAAATAATAGCAAAAAATTTAATTTTAATCCAATAAAATATGACATAGGCAATTATACTCTTTTGGTTGGAAGAAATAATGTTGAAAATGATTATTTAACATTAAAATATGCTAAAAAGACAGATATATGGTTTCATACCAAGGATATACATGGGAGTCATTGTGTTTTAGTTTTAAATGGTAATAATATTCCTAGTAATGATATTTTAATTAGATGTGCTGAGATTGCTGCTTATCATAGTAAAGGAAAAAACTCTTCAAATGTTCCTGTCGATTACTGCCAAGTTAAATTTGTTAAAAAACCTAATAAGTCTAAACCTGGAATGGTAATTTATACTCATAATAAAACTTTGAATGTAGATTCTAAAATAAGTAATTGTTGATATATGAATCAAAAAATGCAAACTGATTTAATTTCAGTTTGCATTTTTGAATGATTTTTGTCTCCGACCCTAAAATCACGATTCCAATGATTTTGGGGTCGGAGATAAAAATCATTTTTATTTACCAAAATATTAATAATGTAATAAATGTTGCAACCCATATTTCTTGCACAGTCAGTTCTGCTGGTAACAAGTCTATTTCTCCACCATCTTTTTTCTGGTCTACAATATCTACCTTATATTTAGCAACTTCTTTCAACTTGAACAAGGCTTCAAAACTTTGTGTTCCATTTGGTTCTAATTGTTCAATTTGTATATATTTTCTTCCTAAAAGTACATCTCTTTTAGAATAAAATTCTATTTCTAGAAATTTCCCACTTAAATTTTGTTCTTGTGAATTTGTAATTAATCCTCTTATTCTTCCATTTACGAGTGTTGCTTCTGCTTGATATACATTTACTTGTGATACATTATCTTGTCTTTCTATCTTTTTATATGTAGAGTTTAAGCCAACATTTATTAATATTTCTGAAAAAATCATAAAAAGTATTAACCATAATGCATATTTCAAAAAAGTTTTCATTCTATCCATTTTATTTCCTCATTCCCTTATTTTTCTTGTAGATATTGATATTATATCAGAAGTATACATAATTTTCAATGTTTTTTATACATTTTTTCAAACAACTTTTATGTATTTTTTACAATTTTTCAAGTAACTTATATATATTTCATATATTTTCCCAAATTTTTTTGAAATTATATGTATCATCACTTTAAATAATTAGAATTTTTGACATACAGCACTTTTTTCAATAATTTATAAATATTTTTTATTTTATATACTCTATTTCTCTTCCCAAATATACAGAATAAATGTATATTCTACTTACCTGTTTTTTATTAGCTTCTTCTATCGCCTTACAGTATAATTCTAATTGTTTTTTATATTTTTCAATTAATTCTTGTTCTTTTTCTCTTTCCACATAATCTGTTTTATAATCTACTAATATTATTTCGTCATTTTCATTTATATAATATAAATCTATTATTCCTTGAATTAAAATCTTTTCTTCTATTTCTTCTTTATATATTTCTTTTGCTGGTATATTAATAAAAAATGGTCTTTCTTTATATACTTTCTTTGCCTTTCTCATTTCTTTCCATATATTTGATTTAGTAAATTCTAATATTTTATATAAGTTTATATTTTCCTTTTCTTTCAAAGTTATTATTTCTTTTCTTTCTAGTTCTTCTACTAATTCTTTTATTTTTTCAAGGTTATATTCTACTTTTTCGTTTAGATGTTGCATACATAAGTGAACCAGTGTTCCTTTTTCTGCATTTGTTAATTTATCTTCCTTGTCTTCTTTTAAAAACTTAGGTTTATCAAATGTTACTGCATTTTCTTCTTTGTATTCTTTTCCTGCTTTATTCTCTTTTAAAAGGTTAGACTTGTCAAGTTTTTCTGTAGCTTTTTCCTTATCTTCTTTTCCTACTTTGCCACCTTTTATATTATCTTGCATTTGCTTAATTTGTGTTACTGATGACATCGTTGGTATTGTAGTTGCAAGTTTGTGTTTATATTCAAAATTTAATATTTCTTCTATCTTTTTAATTTCTTCTTTATCTTTTTTATGTTCCTCTAACATTTTTACTACATCTATTTCTTCTTGCTCTATTCTTTTACATTTCTTAATAATTTCTTCTTTTTCTAAAACATTGTATTCTATTAAATCTTTTGTATTTCCTTTTTCATATAGATAAACTAAATTTATCCAATCTAAATATTTCTTATATTTTTTTATTAATATTTGATTTATCTTATTTTCATTCTTTGAATATCTTTCTACTTGTATTTTCATTTTTTCTATTTCTTTTTCATAATCATTCATTGTTCCTGTAATGTATAATTTTTCTTTTGCTCTAGTTAATGCTACATACAATATTCTCATTTCTTCTGAAAGTGTTTCTGTAAATACCTTACTTCTAATTGCTGATTTGCTTAAAGTATCATATTGAACTTGTTTATCATAATTTATATATTTTACTCCTATTCCTAGTTCTTGATGTAATAATATGTTTTTATTTAAGTCCATTAAGTTGAATTGTTTGCCTGTGTTTGCTAAAAATACTACCGGAAATTCTAGTCCTTTACTTTTATGTATACTCATAATTCTGATAACATCATCATTTTCTCCTATTAATTTTGCAGAACCTAAATCTCCACTACTTAGTTTTAATTTTTCTATAAAATTTATAAAATTATATAAACCTTTAAAACTCGCCGTTTCAAATTGTTTAGCTCTTTCAAATAACATCTTTAAATTCGCTTGTCTAAGTTCTCCATTTGGCATTAAACCAACATAATTATAATAACCTGTATCTGAATATAACTTCCAAATAAATTCATCTAAGGCTAAATATTCTTGTTCTTTTCTCCATTTTTCTAAGTTGGTTAAAAACTTTTCTATTTTTTCTTGTAAGTTTTTTCCTACATTGATTTTTGCTTTTTGCATTGCATTATAAAAATTATCATATTTGTCAGATAAACGAATTTCTACTAATTCATCATCTGTAAATTTTCCTATATTTGACCTTAACACTGTTACCAAAGGAATATCTTGTATCGGATTATCTATTATTCTTAATAAACTCATTATATTTTCAATTTCGATTGAATCCAAATATTCTTGTGAGCTGTCTGAAAATACTGGCATATCTAGATTTATTATTTCTTCTTCAAATATTGGTGCTGAAGTTTTTGTTGACCTTAATAAAACCACTATATCTTTATATTTTATATCTCTAAAACAGTTTTTCTTTCTATCAAAAACTTGAAATTTATTTTCGATTAATTCTTTTATTTTTCTTGCAACAAATCTAGCTTCTACTTGAATATTTTCTAATCTTTCAGTATTTTCTTCCTCTTCTAATATTTCACTTGTATTTTCTTCTTCATTTTCTTGGTCTTTTAAGTTTATTATATCTATCTCTGCTTTTAAATTTTGCTCTATTTCTTTATAATCAGCACCTAAGTTTAAATATTCTTCTTGATTATATTCTATATCCCCTAAACTCCCACTCATTATATTTTCAAATATCAAATTGGTAAAGTCTAATACATTCTTTCTACTTCTGAAATTTTTAAATAATTGTATTTTTAAATTATCATTTTCAGATTTGCTTTCCTTGTTCTTATAAGTTTTATATTTACTTATAAATAACTCTGGCATAGCTTGTCTAAATTTATATATACTTTGCTTTACATCTCCAACCATAAAAATATTGTTATTATTTGATATTGATGTTAGTATATATTCTTGAACTAAGTTACTATCTTGATATTCGTCTATTGCAATTTCTATAAATTTTTTCTTATATCTTTTTGCAACATCTGTAACTTCTATTTTATCCTCTTGTCTTTTTATTAAAATATCTAAGGCTAAATGTTCTATATCATTAAAGTCTACCATATTTTTTAGTCTTTTTCTTTTAGAAAACTCTTTTCCAAATTCTAATATTAAATTTTTTAATTTTAGTAAAATCTCATACATATCAAATATATCTTGGTTTGCTTCTTCTGAGTTACATATTAATATTTTACTTAATTTTGAAGAAAATTTCTTTTTTACATCATCTCTCACATTTTTAGCATATTCTTTTAAGTCTGATTCTATCTTTTTTCTTGGCCAAACTCCAAAACTCATTTTATTATATATTTCATATAACTCATCCCAATTATTAATATTTTCTTGTAAAATTTTTAGAAAGTCTAAGTCACTTCTTACTACCTGTGAAAAGCTTTCTAATTCTGAGTCTAAGTCTAATTCTTTTTTTATATCTTCTAAAGCTTTGATATCATCTATAATTTCTTCTTCAATTTCTTTTAATAGTATATTTCCCCATGGTGTTTTGCTAAAATCTTCATTTAATTTATCTTTTAAATTAAACATCTCTATTTTTTCATTTACCCACTCTTCTGGAAAAGGACTACTTTGTATATATGAGTATATTTTCAATACTAATTCTTTTAATGGTGTATCATCTCTATAACTTGTATATGTATTTATAAGTTTTGAGAAATTTTCATCTTGATTTTCATATTTTTCTTCAAATATATCTTCTATTACCTCTTGTTTTAGCAATTCTATCTCTGTTGTGTCTGCAATTCTAAAATTAGGTGATATATTATCTAACTCAAAAAAATTATTTCTCACAACTTCTAAACAAAATGAATCTATTGTGCAAATACTAGCTTTATTTATTAAAGTTATTTGTCTTTGTAAGTTTTGATTTTCAGGATATTCTTCTAATTTTTTATATATTGCATCTAATATTCTTTCTCTCATTTCTGAAGCAGCTGCATTTGTAAATGTAACTACTAATAATTTATCTATGTCTATATTTTCATTTATTATCTTATTTATTATTCTTTCTACTAAAACTGCCGTTTTTCCACTTCCAGCTGCAGCAGCTACTAATATATTTGAACCCTTTTCATTTATTGCTTGTGATTGTTCTTTTGTCCATTTTACTTCTGGCATAATCTCCTCCTTCAATAAATCTTTTCTTAGAACGAAAAAAATATTATATATTTAATAATATATAATATTTTTCAATAAAAAACAAGGAATGTTTAAGCACATTCATATATATTTAATTGTTGTTTAAAGAAATCTCCTTCTATTGATGTAGCTAGTCTTAAATTATCATTTCTATTAATTATTTTTTGAACTTCCCATAATCCTAATCCATGCCTTTGGTCACTTTCTTGTTTTGTTGTATAACCTTTCTCATATAGTTTCTTTAAATCTATTTTTTCATTATTATATGTATTTTTTACTATCATTACACTTCTATTATATCTCATTTCTTCTGCAATTTTTAATTCAACTACTCTTTCTGTTCCCTTTTTAGCTGCTTCTATTGCATTATCTAAAAGTATGCCTAGCATTCTTGAAAATTCATATGTATCTATCTTCAGTTTCTCTAAATCTGATAAAATCTCTATATTCATTTTTACTTTTTCTTTTTTAGCTTTATTATATTTATGATTTATTATGTTATATATTGCTGGGTCATTTATTAACTTTGGATTTAATAATTCTAATTCGTTATTTTCTTGGCATTCTTTTAGCAAGTCTTTATACATAATTTTTAGTGATTGGGTATCTTCTGCTTTTATATATCCACCCATTGCTTGTACTATATTTCCAAAATCATGTCTAAATGCTCTTACATTGTCATATAATTCATTTAGGTTTTGATTGTATATTTCTAACTTTTCGATTTCTTCATTTCTTTTTTCTACAATAGATATGTTCATTATATGCTTCATGCTTAATATAAATGTTAATACTATAAAAGAAGTATCTATTACATACATTATATAATGATATAAATCTTTAAATATTACAAATTCTACACTTTTACACGTTATTACCAATAATCCAAGTATGCAAGAAATTATTATTGTTACTTTTTGTTTTCTTGATAAAACTTTTGGAAAATTCATAACTATATTCTTCCATTTTATGATGCGATAAATTATATATTCTGCTATTAATATGATTCCTACCATAATTAGACGATATGCAGGTATACACATTCCTTCAAAGTAGCCATCTATTCCAAATACCTTTGATAAGCTTTGAGCAAATAATAATTCTATTAAGTATATAGCCATATAATCAATAAGTTGTAATACTAAACATCTTTCCATTTTTACTTTTAAAATTAGATTTGTTATTATTGGAAATAACACTAAATTAACAATTTTATATACTGATGGTGGAAACATTATTTTTCCAAAAGATATGCTTATGGCCTCTAATAAAAACCATATTGTTTTTCTTTTTTTGCTAATATCAATGTCTAATAATTGTTTATACATTTTTATATTCAAGATAGTCCATATAATAGTATAAAAAATGATAACAATAGCTAAAACAGTCTTATCATATGTCATCATTCTTTGATAAATATTTTCAAAAACTCCCATTTTATCTCCCCATTCTTTTGTTCTTGCGTTTTTTATTTTATCATATTTGTGAGTGTTAGTCAAAGAAAACTTTTCGTCAAATTTCGACAAAACTCCTCACTCTTAAAGTTTTCAAATCAAGCTTAACATAATTTTTACATTTAATTTTGAAAATCCTAGATACAAAATATTTAAAATAAAATCGATTTCTTTCTAGAACAAAAATAACCGTCTTAAAATATTTCGATATTTTAAATTACTTACCGGTCATGTTTTTCTTCATATGCTAATTCGATGTAATAAAATTGTGTTCAATGTTATTTTTAAATTGCCGAAAATGCAATTTACTATAACTAAAAAAATAAAGAGCATCCTAGAAATATTTATAATATTCTAAAATAACCCTTATATTTTTAATTCACTATAAGTTACAAATTAATATATGTTTACATTGCTTTCTTATACAATGCAATAAAGTCTTCTTTTGAAGTCTCTCTTGGATTTCCTGGTTTACATGGGTCTTCCATTGCTTTATCTGAAAGCATTGGTAAATCTTCCATTTTTGCTCCATAGTCTTTAATTGTTTGAGTTATTCCAACTTCTTCTCCTAAGTCTCTTACTCTTTCTACTAAAGTTTTTATAAGTTCTTCTTTTGTATAATTTCCAGCTGGATATCCTAATTCTACTAATATATCGCGATATCTTTCATAACATACTTCTCCATTATACTCTAAAACTGTTGGTAATAGCATAGCATTTGCAATTCCATGTGGTGTGTCATATACTGCACCTAATTGATGTGCCATTGAATGACAAATTCCAAGTCCTACATTTGAGAATCCCATACCTGCAATATATTGAGCCATTCCCATAACATTTATAGCTTTTTGTTCTTTTTCATTTACTGCTTTTGCTAAATTTGTAAATATCATTTTTATTGCTTTTAAATGGAACATATCTGACATTTCATTATGTGCTACTGTTATATATCCTTCTATTGCATGTGTTAATGCATCCATTCCTGTTGCTGCTGCTAATGATTTTGGCATTGATGCCATTAAATCTGAATCTACTATTGCAACTATTGGAATATCATTAGGATCTACACACACCATTTTTACTTTTCTTTCTTCATCTGTTATTACATAGTTTATTGTAACTTCAGCTGCTGTTCCTGCTGTTGTTGGTAATGCTATAATTGGCATTCCCCTATTTACTGTATTTGATAATCCATTTAATGATTTTACATCTGCTCTATCTGGGTTTGTCATTACTATTGATATTCCTTTTGATGTGTCAATGCTTGAACCTCCACCAACTGCTACAATTACATCTGCTCCTGATTTTTTACAAGCTGCTACTCCATCTGTTACATTTTTTATAGTTGGGTTTGGTTTTATTTCATCATATAGTGTATATTCTATATTTGCCTCTTTTAATATTTCTTCAACTTTTTTTGTAACACCTGCTTCTACTAAAGCTTTGTCACTTACTAAAAATACCTTTTTAAAATTTCTTTTCTTTATTTCTTCTGGTAAAACATCTCTTGCTTTTTCTCCAAAATATGATGTTTCATTTAATACAAATTTAATTGCCATTTCTTTTGTTCCTCCCTAGTATACTAATAGTTAATCAAAATTAATAAATAAATTTTAATTTTGACTTGTTTTAGCTAATCTATTTATAGTACTTCATATTCTGATGGTATTTCAAATTCATTTTCTGATATATCATCATATGAAATGTTTATTTTTAATAATTCTTCTTTATCATTTATTTTTGTTTTTATGTATTCTAAGTTATTACCTTTAAAATAAAATTTAGTACTTACATTTTCTTCATCTTCTATTTTTTTAGTTAATACAAAGTCTGATACTCCTTTATATTCCTCACATTCATATTTTTTTCCGTCTATTTCTTCTTTGCTTTTTTGAGGATTTTGACTTTCTATTGTTTCTTTAATGTTTATCAATAATTCAGTAAGTTCAATATCATTATTTTGATATTTATAAACTTTCTCATCTTCTGCCATTACTAAATATGTATTTCCATCTTTTATAATATCTGCTGATTTCTCTCCATCTAGATTTAAGTCTATACGCGCTTTGTCATTTTTTCTTTTTACTGTTTTAGAGTTTTTGTCATTTAAAGTTGCTGTAAATGTATATACTGATTTTTCGTTCATTTTTTCATAGACTTGACTTAGTTTTGAATTGTTACCAGCTGTTTCTTCATTTTTTCCATTATCTTTTATTATAAAAAATGCTACGACACATATTATAGCTATAATTACAACTGCACTTACAGCGATAATTATTTTCTTCTTTTTATCCATATTCTTCTCCTTTTTTTGCTTATTATTTTTTGTCTTTTGAATATTTTTAAATTACTTTTATATGTCGCATACAAAATATTCATATGCGACATATTTATATTTTAATTGTCCCCTAGAAACTTTATAAATTTGCTAGTTTCTAAGTATATTATAAAATAAATTTAATATTAAAAATTTATTTTCAAGAGAAAATCTAGTTATAATATATTCTTTAATACTATTGTTTTTACTCTAGACATTTCTTGTAAAGTAGATAATACTCCTTCATTTCCTATTCCAGAATGTTTCCATCCTCCAAATGGCATTTCAAATGAACGATAGAAACTTGCTCCATTTACTATTGCTCCTCCACATTCAAGTTTATCAGCTATTTTCATTGCTCTTGAATAGTCTTTTGATATTACAGAGCCACATAACCCATATGAAGATTGATTTGCAATTTCTATTGCTTCTTCTTCTGTATCAAATCCTATTACTGATATTACTGGTCCAAATATTTCCATATCTTTTGCAACTTCCATGTCTTTTGTTACATTATCTAGTATTGTTGGATAGTAATATGCATCTTCTCTTTTTCCTCCACATACTACTGTTGCACCTTCTGCAACCATTTGGTTTACTTGTTCTTCTATTCTTTTTGCTGCATTTATATTTATCATTGGTCCCATGTCTGTATCTTCTTGCATTGGGTCTCCAACTTTTAAATTAGAAATTACTTCTTTCATTCTTTCAATAAATTCTTGTTTTCTTGAATTGTGTATTAAAAATCTTTTACTTGCACAGCATACTTGTCCACCATTATATAATCTACCCCAAATAGTTTCTTTTACTGCTAAGTCCATATCTCCATCTTCTAAGAAAATAAATGCATCATTTCCACCTAATTCAAGCATTACATGTGTTAAGTTTTTAGATGCTGTTCCCATTGTTTGTATTCCTGCTGCTGTTCCTCCTGTTAATGATACTAGGTGAACTCCTGGATGTCTTGCTAAAGCTTGTCCTACTGTTGGACCATCTCCTGTTAGTATTTGAATACATCCTGCTGGTACTCCTGCTTCTACCATTAATTTAACATATTCTATTAATGTTAGGGGATTATAATTTGATGGTTTTACTATTATGCTATTTCCCATCATCAAAGCTGGTGGCACTTTTTGGCAGAATAAGTCGCTTGGAAAATTGAATGGTATTATTGCAGCAATTACACCTAATGGATATCTTTTTGTTATTTGCATTGTTTTTTCTTGTCCTGCTTCTGTTCCTGCTGGTATACTTTCTCCATATAAGTGTTTTGCTCTTTCAATAAATCCTCTTGTTCCTATTCTAACATTTGCTATTTCTCCTCTTGCTTCTCTTATTGGTTTTCCTGTCTCGTTAGATAATAAAATAGCTAATCTTTCTTTGTTTTCTTCTACTAAATCAACAAATTTATATAATATTTCTGCTCTTTCATATATAGAAACTTTTTCCCATTTCTTTTGTTCTTGAACTGCAACTTTTACTGCTTCATCTACATCTTCTTCTGTTACATTTGGTACTGTTTCTATTAATTCTTGTGTTGCAGGATTTACTACTTCAATTTTTGCTCCGTTAGAAGCTTCTTTCCATTCATAACCAATTAAGTTTTTCATAGTTGCTTCCTCCCTTTTACTTGAATTTATATTTTTACATACCATAACTTCTCCATCTTTATATTTTGTTATAGTACATTCATATTTTGCTTCTTCATTTTGTGGTTTTTCCCCATCTCTTCATTCGCAAAATGCTGTATCTGAAAGCATTAAGCCTCCACAAGTATTTCCAGAGTGGTCAGTATCTCCATATTCTCCAAATGTGAATGCCATTATAAATGGTGTATCTCCTACCACTTTTTTGATTCCATCTGCTACTTCTCCTATTCTATCTCCTATTGCTAATTTTCTTCCTCCACAGTGAATAAATAGATATGCTCCAGCTTTACCTGGTAATCTTTTTTGTAGTTTCTTAGCTGTTTTAGCTGCACCTTGTATTAATTCGTCAACACTTCCTTGCATTTGAATTATAGCAGTATTTACAGCCATATCATTTCCTATATTCATTGAACCATCTTCGTTTCCAAACATAGGGTGACGAATTGCTATTAAATCTCCTAATCTATCTTTTACTCCTAATGGTTCTGTAATTGTTGCTGATAATAAATTACTTCCCATTAAGTCTTTTTCTTTTTTTCCTGTCCATTCTGCGTATTTCTTAATTGCTGGTACTCCATCTATTTCTACTAATGTTCTTTTTCCTTTTAATTTTGTGATTATTCCTGAATTTGTTGTTTCATGGTATGCTCCTGTGAATTCGTTTTCAATTGGTGTGTTTGTGTAGAAAAATGCTACTGCAACACCATCTGAGAAAATTTGGTCATTTGTGAAGATTTTCCATTTTCCTTCAACTGTGTTATCTGCTGCACTTCCTCCTGAGAATGGAATTTCTCCTATTACATCTGCAATTCCTTTTACATATTGTTCTTCTTCTCCTGGTGATGCTACCATGTAATAGTAACTTGGGGCTTTGTCTGTTCCTACTTTTGCCATTGCTTCTTTTGCTACTTTTCTTGCTGTTGCTCTTGGGTCTTCTCCTCTTGGTGCTCCTGCTACTCCAACTGCCATGTTAGGGTCTCCTATTCCCATTATTCCTGTGAATCCGTTTTCTGATGTTATGAAGCCTCCTGGTGTGATTATTCCTCCACTTGATGTGCATCCTATTATTGGTGCTGTTCCTAGTTCTGATTTTGCTCCTTCTAATACTTTTTCTATGTTACAGTCTACTGATGTGTATAAGAATGCTACTTTTGTTTGGATTAGGTCTACTACTGTTTTTTGTGCAGATTCCTTTCCTTGTGTATAACTGTCTTTATTTGTGCTCCATGCTACGTTTGATTTTAACATAACGATTCCTCCTTCGTATTTATATTATATATTTTGATTATAGCAATATTTTTTGGTGATAACAATATTTTTTGGAAATGTAATATAATTGTAATAATTAGTGGAGAATTTGTTAGAGATTTGCGATAATGTTGGGGTCGTTAAAAGCCAAATATATAAAAAATTTAAGTTTATGGCTTCTTTCATAATTTAAGAAGTTCTATGCAAAATTTTTGGTGCCCTTTCTGTGCTGGTCACTTTTTTTAAAGATGACCACACGAACATTACCCAAAATTTTTGCAAAGAACTTCTAAAATTATTCCAGTCGCACATAAAACTTAAATTTTTTATATATTTGGCTTTTAACTACTCTACTATTTCTTGGTTTTTTATTGCTATTTTATAGCAATTTTTGATTTGTATTTAGTATTCTGTTTTGGAGTTTTTTGTGTTTTTGTTATTAATTTTTGTTTTATCCTTTGTATAAATTATTTATTATATATTGTTTTAAAGTTAATTGATTAGTATTTTTATTGTTTCTTTTTATTATTCTTTGTAATTTCTTTACTAATCACCTAAATTAATTCCTATATTTCTTGCTGTTATTACTAGGTCGTGGTCCATGGTTACTTTTCTTATGTTGCTTTCTGCTGTGTTTCCTGATACTGCTCCTATTTTTGTGTTGTTTCCTACTACTTCTTCTAATGTTGCTGAGTCTACTTTTCCGTTTTTTAGGACTGCTATTGTTCCAAATTTTCCTTCTAGTGCTAGTTGCATTGCTTTTACTCCGTATTTTGTTGATAGTACTCTGTCATATGCTGTTGGTGTTCCTCCTCTTTGCATATATCCTAGTGTTGTGTTTCTTGCTTCTAGACCTGTTAGCTGTTCTAGTTGTTTTGCTACTATTTCTCCTACTCCTCCTAGTTTTGTGTTGTCTACTCCTGCTCCGTTGTCTCTTGTTCCTGCTACTGTTATTTCTCCATCTTTTGCCCTAGCTCCTTCTGCTACTACTACTACACTGAAGCTTTTTCCTCTTTTCTTTCTGTTTTCTATTTTTCTTGCAACACTTTCTATGTCATATGGTATTTCTGGAATTAATGCAACATCTGCTCCTCCAGCTATTGCTGATTCTAGTGCAATCCATCCTGCATATCTTCCCATTACTTCTAATACCATTATTCTATGATGTGTTTCTCCTGTTGTGTGTAATCTATCTATTGCTTCCATTGCTACTGAAACTGCTGTGTTGTATCCGAATGTTATTTCTGTGCATGCTACATCATTGTCTATTGTTTTTGGTACTCCTATAACATTAACTCCTTTTGTTGAGAAGTCTCTTGCTGATTTTTGTGTTCCATCTCCTCCTAATGTAAAGATGCAGTCAAATCCTGCTTCTTTGATGTTTTGTACACATATATCTGATAGGTCTTTATATTCTACATTTCCTTCTTCATCTATTACTTTATAGTTAAATACATTTGCATTTGTTGATGAACCTATTATTGAACCACCTTTTGGTAATATCCCTTTTGCATCTCCATCTCCTGCTGTTGATAGTAATTCAAAGTCTTTTTTTAATAATCCATTATATCCATCTATTATTCCATAACATTCTACACCATGATTTTCTGCTGTTTTTACTATTGCTCTTATTACAGCATTAAATCCTGATACATCTCCTCCATTTGCTAATATTGCTACTTTTTTTAACATAAAAATCCTCCCTTTCGTAAAAATTGTCCATATATAATTATAACAATATTTTTTTAAAATACAACATTTTGAGGAATTTTTTGTTATTTATAATTATAGTTTTTAGACAAAATATGTAGAAAAACAACATTATTCTTTGTGTTTTTCTACATCGAATTTATATTTTTTAAGTTTAATTAGTTTTATATAAAACTTTACTCTACTTTTTCTTCTTCAATCTTCATTGTTGGTATAAAATTCTCAGCAAATTTGTATTCATCTCTATTTTTAATATACAATAATCCTATTATTGAAAATACTACTGCACCAATGAAATTTACAAATAAATCTTTCATTGTATCTTTTAAACCTATATCTAAATGTCCTCCTTCTATTACTCTTTGTTTTAATTCTCCATTTTCATAGTAGCTTATTACTTCTTTTTCAATATTATTTATTTTTATTGGTATATTTTTTCTTGATTCATTAATTTCTACAGATGCTATTGAAGAAGTTATCCTGTCTTTTTGCATATCAGTTTTGAAAAATACATCTGAACCATATTCAAAGAACTCCCATAATATTCCTATTGTCATTGAAAAACAAAATGCTACTAATGCTACAAATAGTGGTGACATTTTTAAATGAAATTTAGGACTTCTGTTTAAAATATCAATCATTGAAAATCCTATTGCTGCACATAAAAATCCATTTATAGTGTGTAACATCGTATCCCAAAATTTGAATATACCATAAAAGTTTTGTATTTCTCCTAATATCTCTGCTGAAAATATAAACAATAGTATTATTACTTCTAATGCATTTGGTAATTTTATATTTAATTTTTTATCTATAATAGATGGTATTGTAAATAGTATTAAAGTTAAAACACATAAAAATACATTTTCAAAATTCCCTCTAATAGCTTGAATAACTATTGTAAGTATTACCAATAGTCTTAGTACAATATATACTGTCAAATCTCTTTTTCTATATTTTTTTACTTTATTTTTCTTCATATTTTATTCCTTTTCTTCTTTTCTTTTTCTTAAAAAACTATCTAAAATTGATATCACTATTGTTCCACCTGTTACTGAAATTAAGTCAATCATAGTATCTTTTATTGCTTCTCTACCTATTAATCCTTCTGTTATTTGCATATTTTGTCCTAAGAATGTATCTACTCCATATTCAAATACTTCCCATACAACTCCTGAAGCTAAGGCAAAACAAATTCCGAATGATATTACTATCATTTTATTAATATTTTGGTTACCATATTTTTTACTCATTTGTTCTATTATTGTTGTACCTACAAAATAGAATATAACTCCTGATATAGTATGTAACATTGTGTCCCACCACAAAAATTTTCCGTAAAAATCTAATACACTACCTAAACATTGTGCTCCAAAAATAAATAATGTTATTGAGTTTTTTAATTTGTTATCTAATTTTATTTTTAATAATTTTTCAACTAGAACATCATAAAATGTTAATAACATTGTAATTGCTAGTATTCCTAAGTTTTCATATTGTTTATTTATTATTAGAAAAATAGCTATTATAATTATTGATATTCTTACTAAATTTGATATTATTTTACTTGAGTTAAAATTTTTCATTATTTATTTTGTCCCTCCTTTACATTGAAAAATTTATCTTACTTTTAATTTATAATTATCTTATATCACAAAATCCAAAAAAATAATAGTTTTTTCCTATAATTTTCAGTTTTTTTAAAATAAAAATGCACCTCATAAAATTAGGCTTTTCTAATTTTTCATAGGTGCACTTAAAATTTCAATAACTATCAAATTTCTATTTTATTTTATTATATTTCTTATATTTAAAATAACTAAATATTGATACTATACTAGCCACAATAATTCCAATTATAAAAAATCCTGTATTACCTGCATATGGTAGAATATTTTTTGATTCATTCTTGTCTCCAGCTTGTAAATTATTTTCTTTATTGTTGTTTATTTTATTCCCACTACCATTTATGTTGTTTTTATTATTGTTATTATTTCCTGTATTTATATTGTTATTCGTGTTTGTATTATTGTTTCCGGTATTCGTATTGTTATTTGTGTTTGTATTATTGTTTCCGGTATTTGTATTGTTATTTGTGTTTGTATTATTGTTTCCGGTATTTGCATTGTTATTCGTGTTCGTATTGTTGTTTCCGGTATTTGTATTACCATTTGTGTTATTATTTGTATCTTTTATATTTATAGTAAATCTTATACTTGTTGTATTTCCTGCCTTATCCTTTGCTGTTAATGTATATTGTCCGTTTTTGTTTATTACATCACCATTTTTATATTTTTTTACTATTTCTCCATTTCTTCTTAAAATAACCTCTACCAAATTTTCATCTTCTGCCTTTGGAGAAATCTTTTCTGTATAAGTTTTACCATCTTGTACTCCTGTAATCTTAGGTGGTATCTTATCTTCTGGCTCAGGTTCAGGGTCTACTTTTATAGTTGTAACTTCAAATTTTTCTATACTTTTGTTTCCCAATATATCTTCTGCATAAACAGTATATATTCCATTATCTGTTATGTTTATTGCACTTGAGGCTGTTGTATTTTCTATTTTAACTTCCAATTCTTGACCATTTTCTGTAAAATATTCTATATTTTTTTCTCCCTTTGCAATTTTAGCTTTCTTTATTTTAACTAAATTATCTATAATCTTTATATTGGCTGTTACATTTTTTTCATCTTTTATTTCTTGTTCTATGTTAATTTCAGGAGCTGTTCTATCTATCCCAAATTTAATTTCTGTTTTGTTTCCAGCTTTGTCTGTTGCTATAAGTTGATATATTCCATCTTCTTCAATTGTATCACCGTTTTTATAATTTTCTACTACATTATCATCTTTTTTTACGATAACTTCTGCTAAATTTTCATCTGTTATTTTGGGTGTAAGTGATTTATTATAAATTTTATTATTTTCTACTCCTGTTATCTCTGGTGGTTTAATATCTGGAATTGGTTTATCGTCTATATTTGTTATATTTATTTCTTTTACAGTTTTATTTCCTTCATTATCTTCTGCATAAATAGTATATACTCCTATACTACTTATTACAAAATCTGTTTTAATTATTTTACCAACATTCCCTATTCCTATTTGTGTTCCATTGTTTTCAAAATACTTTTCATCTCTACTGTTTTTAGCCCATTTTATTTTTCTTATATATGAATCTGTACTTTTTACTGTTACATCAATTTGTTTAGGGTTATCACTATTTTGTGATACTTCAATTGTTGGTGGAGTTATAGGTTGTGGTTCGTCAATTCCAGTTAAATTTTTAGAATACATATATGTATATCCTTCTTCATCTTCCACATATACATTTAACTTACAATCTTTATTAACTGTATATTCTACATTAACTTCTTTTCCTGCAACTATTTCAATTTCTTCTCCATTTTGCTTAAAATATTCTAAATCTATATTTTCTCCAATTGCAACTTTCAATTTTACTATTTTGCATACTTCATTTATTGCTTTTATTTTTACATTTTTAGGATTAGCCTCATCTTGTTTTATATCAATATTCATTGCTTTTTCATTTTCAGTTATCCTTTTTGTAAGCATTTTCTTAAAGCCAGCTTCATCTTCTATATAAAATACATATGTATCGTCTTCTGGTGCAATATAGTTTATAGTTACATTATTTCCTTTTGTGAATTGTAGTTCCTCTCCTTTAGTATTAAAATCTTCAAATCCTGATATCTCAGAATTTCTTGCAACTTTTACTTTTACTATATCACATAAGGAATCTTTAATTTTTAATTCTACTTCTCTTATAGCAGAACCTTTCCAAATACTTGCTTCAATAGGTGTATTACTTTTTGATAAATATATTTCTACAGATGTTTTATTCCCCTTATTATCAGCTGCATATACTTCATATAGACCTTCTTCTGTTATCTTATCATACTTTACATTGACGTTGTTACTTTCAATAAATTCTATATCCGTCCCTTGTGTATTAAAATCTATTTTGTCATCTATGTTTTGCTTTTTGGCAATTTTTAGAGTTGTAATTGTATTATTTTTACTAATAACTTGAATAGTAAAATGCATTGGATTTTCTTCATTTTTTATTAAAGTAATATCTGGTGCATCTTCTGGGTCATTTATTGTAATTCTACTTAAAAATCTATCTCCTCTTGAGTTTTTAGCATATACTGTATATGAACCATATCCTTCTAATTCAAATGATTCTTGTATACTTCTAGATGGTATAATTTCAAAAGTATTTACATCACTATTATTCTGTTCAAAATATTCTATATTTGAAATTTCAATGTATTTATGAACATATTTTAATTCAATAATATCATAGGTTGTATCTGTTGCTGTTATGTTTACTATATTTGAATTTGATTCATCTCTTTTTAAATTTACATCAATTGTACTTTCTTCTCTTGTTACTTTTTGTAATTCATATGCATTTGCTGTTATTGGTAATATGAATTGCATTGCTAATATTAATATTATAAAAATTGATAATATTATTGTTGTTTTGTTTTTCATTTTTTCACATCCTATCTATATAAGTGTTTTGAATTTATTTTATTGCACTTATATTTTATTCAATATTAATTTTAATGTTTAAATTATATCATAATTAGTGTTAATTCTCAATATTTTTGCCAAAAGTATTAGTGTAAAATAATTCTCTTACATTGTTTACTAGCATAGTATTTTTACACACATTCGAATATAAAAATTTTTCATTTTATATAAATTTTAATAATATTTCTAGTAAAAAATGTATTAAGTTTAATTGATTTACAAATATTGTCATAGAATTATTTTACACTACAAAAGTATATTGTTTAAAAAAATATATTAATCATTATTTAAAAAGTTCATTACTAAGTCTATAATGATTTCTTTTTCTTTAGGATGTGATTCTGCTATTAATAAAGTTAATGCTGTTAAAGTATTATTATCTATAACTTGTTTTCCATTCTTATATAAAATATTGTAAAAATTTAAAAAATATATAAATAATGTTGCAGCAATTCTTTTATTTCCATTTGCAAATACATGATTTTTTACTACTAAATACAAGAAATTCGCTCCTTTTTCTTCAATGCTTTTATAAATATCTTGTCCTCCAAAACTTTGATAAATATTTCCTATAATTGATTCTAATCCTTTATCTCTTTCTACTGCAAATAATGAACTTTCTTCATTAAATCTTAATTTGTTTATTACTTCTATACATTCACTATATTTAATTTTTCTTTCGTCTATATTCCCTTCTATTTTCTTTAGTGTTCTATGGTCATAGTCATCTAGTAAATCTAGTGCTTTTGAATACTCTCCAATTACTTTTAATATGCCTTTTGCATCATTTTTTTCTAATCTATCATCTATTCTATTTGCTATATCTATAAGTTGGACTGTTTTTTCTAAGTATTCTAATCTCTTTTGATTTACTGCATAGCCTTTTAACATATAGTCTTTTAAAATTTTAGTGGCCCATTTTCTAAATAAAATACCATTTTGTGATTTTACACGATATCCAACAGATATAATCATATCCAAATTATAATAATTAGTTGGTTTATCAGCAAATTCGGAATTTCCGAATTTAGTCATTGTTTCTATTTCTAGCAATTCTCCCTCTTTATATATATTCTTTATATGTTCATTAATAGTAGATTTAGCTTTTGTAAACAATTTTGACATTTGTTCTTGTGTAAGCCATACAGTTTCATCCTTTAAATTAACTTCTAGCCTCACCCCTTGATTCTCAAACAAAATAATTTCATTCTTTTTTTCATTCATAAGAACACATCCTTTTCTAACAAATTTTAGTTCTTATTACCTTTATTACTACATATTTTTCTTCGTTTCATATTTTGTGAACTATTGTTTGTATTTTATATCATAATTATTTATTTGTCAATGATTTTAGCACTTTTATTTAATAAAAAAATCTCATTTTTGTATTGTGGTTTGTAATAATTTATGTTACAATTATTATTTGTAATTTTATTTTAAGAAAGGACTGATTTATTTGAAAAAATTTACTTTTAAAAGTGCAATATCTAATTTATTTATGCTTGCATGTATTATGGTTTTTGTTGGGATTTTCTCATCATTATTTGGCTCAAATAACTCACTTACTTGGGTATGTATTCTAATTGGAATTATGCTCTATTGGAAAATGAATATTGGAATTGATAAAAAGGAAGCTCCAATAATAATTGTATCTTTGTTTGTCTTTACTGGAATTGCTAATAGAATTGCTATTATTAATCCATTTTTAGGTTTTTTTGTAAATTTAATTGCAATATTTATAATTATGTATGTACCCTCTTTAAAACCTGAATATAAAGCATATATGCCATTTATTCTATGCTATATTTTTGACCAATCCAATGTTGCAATAGGAAAAGATTTTTATACAAGAATGCTAAGTCTTCTTATTGGTGGATTAATTGTTTCAGCTGTATATTATTATAAGCATAGAAACTCTGAAGAAAAACATATCAAATTTAGAGAATTATTTACTGATTTTGATATATCTTCTCCAAGATTTATTCTTTCTTGTAAAATGGCTGTTGGTGTTAGTATAGCAATGTTAATAGGTTCTTTAGTTGGTCTTCAAAAAACAATGTGGATTGCTATGTCTGTAATGTCACTTACACAAATTGATTTTGACCATACTCAAAAAAGATTTATTTATAGAATTATTGCCACTGTTGTAGGTTCAGTAATGTTTGTTTTATTGTTCCAATACTTAATACCAGATAAATATGTAGCATTTACTACTATTATTCTTAATTATATATATACATTTATTGAGGATTATAGATATCAAATGGTTTTCATTACAGTAAATTCTTTAAGCTCCTCAATGGTGTTATTTGACCCTAATACAGCTATAGAAATTAGAATTGCCTTAGTTATTCTAGGTTGTGTTTTAGGTTATTGCATTAATCGTTTGAATTTTAGAAGATTTTTTATTTTACTAAAAAGAAAATTATCATTACATAAAAATAAGAAAAGTAGCGAAACTATATAAGTAAAGCTATCGTAAGTTTTTTAATGTCACTTTTACTTGTTGTATATGAAAAAATCCTATATTTTTTATTTTATAGGAAATCTTTACTTTTATATTTATAACATATTTTTTCATATATAATAGGTAAAAGTAATTTTTTAAATAATCTCTTTACTTTTACCTATACTTTACTACTTTTATTGAACTAAATCATTTACATTATGTAAAAAACTATATATTGCATAATTTTTATCATCTGTATATATATTTAATAATACTAACTTATTTATTAACTCAAATCACATCAGGCTCTTTATATCCTCGTCTTCTTTTAATCTATTTGATATAAAATGATAAGCTTGTTTATTCTGTTTTACTGCTATTTCTGCCAATTCTTTGTCGTCTATTAATCTACTACTTGCATATTTTATTATTATTCCTTTATTTTCTACTGCTGCTTTTACAACTTCTCTATCATTTCTTAATTCTTCACTTGCAAAATATAGAGCTTGACCATATTTTTTACAGCTTTCGAAAATTATTTCTTTATCTGCTCTTAATCTTTCAGAAGCATAACAAATTGTCCAAGGAGCTGTTTCTATTGCTAATTTTAAAATTTCTTTATTATCTTTTAACCTATCACTTGCAAATTCCAATGCTTCACCATCTTGTATTATTGCAGTTCTTACTATATCATCATCATCTTGTAACCTTTCTGAAACTAAATCTAAATTTTTACCACTTTCCTTTACTGCTTTTAACATTTCCTCTTTATTATCGTTATTGGCTATTATTTCCTCTACTTCCATTTTAGGATGTTCCTTTCATTTTTACTAAATTTATATTTTATATAATATAATTTCTATATTTTGTTTTAATTATATCACATTAAAATTCTTTTTTACACAAATATTTCTGATTTTTACACCTTTTTCCTAAACCTTTTGTTATTATTGTAGAGAAGCTGGAAATAGTTGATAATTATAATTTTTATTTAATTTTTAATATTTTATTGTTATTTTTTTCTATTATGGTTATACTTTATAAGTAAGATTTCATAACTTCTAAATAAATTATTTGAAAGGAAGATGATTAAAATGCAAAACTCAAAAGATGAAGTTAATATTTCAAAACTATATGGAGAAGATTGTTTACTCTCAAAAGACGAATTCATAAAAAAGCATAACTTGAATCTAAACGGTCTATCTTCTTCTAAAGCTTTAGAAAATAATCGTAAATATGGACTTAATGAAATCAAACAATCAAAATCAAAAAAATGGTATAACTACTTTTTTGACAGTTTATTTAGCCCATTTAATATTATCTTACTAGGAATTGTATTACTTCTATGTTACACAGATATTTATTTACCAGAAACTCCAAGCTATGCAAACATTATTGTTATTTTAATTTTAATTACTGCAAGTACATTTTTAGATTTTTTTGAAGAATATCGTTCAAACAAAGCTGCTGAAAATCTTAAAGAATTAGTAGCAACCACTTGCACTGTAATGAGAGATGGAAAAGAAATTGAAATTCCAATAAAAAATGTAACTTTAAATGATATAATTTTATTATCTGCTGGTAGTATGATTCCAGCTGATTTAAGAATTCTTGATTCTAAAGATTTATATGTTGGACAATCTTCTTTAACAGGAGAGTCTGATGCTATTAAAAAATCCTCTGAAACAGAAATAACTAATAATGAAATTGATACTATATCTGAACTAGATACTATCTGCTTTATGGGAACAAATGTAATCTCAGGTAGTGCTAAAGCATGTGTTATAAAAATAGGAGATTCTACTTATTTTGGAAAAATAGCTCATACAATCACATCAGGAAAACCAAAGACTGCTTTTCAAAAAGGAATTGAAAGTATTAGTAAATTATTAATTAGATTTATGCTAATAATGATACCTATTGTTTTTCTTTTAAACTTTCAAAAACACGATAACATTACTGCATTTACTTTTGCTGTTGCAATAGCAATAACCATCACACCTCTTTTATTACCAGTTATTTTATCTTCTTGTTTATCAAAAGGTGCTGTCAGAATGTCTAAGAAAAAAACTATTGTAAAAAAACTAGATGCAATTCAAAATTTTGGAGCAATGAATATATTATGTACTGATAAAACTGGAACTTTAACAGAGGATAACATTGTTTTAGAAAAATATTTAGATATAAATGGTGATGAAGATTTAAGAGTTTTAAAACATGCATTTTTAAACGCATATTTCCAAACAGGTCTAAAAGGTAATATTGATGAAGCTGTTATCAAAAGAGGCTTAGAACATAATATGTCTGAAATAAGTACACAATATATAAAAGTTGACGAAATTCCTTTTGACTTCTCTCGTAGGCGTTTGTCTGTTGTTGTTCAAGATAAAAATAATAAAAAACAATTAATTACTAAAGGTGCTGTCGAAGAAATCCTTAATATCTGCACAATGGTAGATTATAGAGGAACAGTATCTTCTTTAACAAAAGAAATTAAAGAAAACATTAATAAAATAACAAAACAATTAAATCGTGATGGTTTAAGAGTAGTTGCTGTTTGCCAAAAAAATGATATTGCAAATATTTCAGATTTTGATGTAAAAGATGAAAAAAATATGATTTTACTAGGTTTTATAGGATTTTTAGACCCACCTAAAGAATCTGCAAAAGAATCTATTTTAAAGATGAACTCTGCTGGAATTCGTGTAATAGTATTAACAGGAGATAATGCAGAAGTAACTAAATCAGTATGTGATAGAGTTGGAATTAAGTCAAGAAAAATTATTTTAGGAAGTCAAATTGATAAACTTTCTGATTTAGGAGTTTCTAGATTATTAAAGAAAAATAATATCTTTGCTAAACTTTCTCCTATTCAAAAAGCAAGAATCGTTAGACTTTTAAAAGAATCTGGAAATGTAGTTGGTTATATGGGTGATGGAATAAATGATAGCCCTTCACTTACAAATTCTGATGTAGGTATATCTGTTGATACCGCAGTAGATATTGCCAAAGAATCTGCTGATATAATTCTTCTTGAAAAAGATTTGAATGTCTTATTAGATGGAGTTACTGAAGGTAGAAAAACTTTTGCTAATTTGATGAAATATATAAAAATGGCAACAAGCTTTAACTTTGGAGAAGTTCTATCTGTAATTGTTGCAAGTGTTGCTTTACCATTTTTACCTGAAACTCCTATTCAATTATTAGTAGAAAGTTTACTTTATGATTTTGGTCAAATGACCCTACCTTTTGATAATGTTGATAATGATATTATTAAAAAGCCTAAAACTTTTAGTATAAAAAGTCTAAAAAACTTTATGCTATTTATGGGTCCAATAAGTTCAATATTTGATTTAGTGATTTTTGCAAGCTTATGGTTTATATTTGGTATAAGAGAAGCAGCTACTTTCCAAACCGTTTGGTTTAGTTACAGTATAGTTTCTAATTTAGTAGGCATGCACATTATTAGAACTTCTAAAATACCATTTATCCAAAGTAATGCTCATAAAATGGTGTATTTTTCTTCAATATTGCTTATAATTATTGGACTTATAGTTCCATTTACTACCTTAGGAAGTATAATTGGATTAGTTCCTATTGCATTTAAATATATTGTTATGATTTTTGTAATTACTTTCTTCTATTGTATACTTGCATTATTTGCAAAGAAAATTTATATTAAAAAATATGGAGATTGGATTTAAGCATAAGATTAAGAGGGTATCCTACAATGAACTATTACTTTTAAAGTAGTAAGTTCATCTAGTAAATTCCCTCTTATTTTTATATGAGTATATCGTAAAGTTTGTGTAAACTTTAAACTTTTTATGATAATTTTTTAAAGTTAAATATTTTAACTTTGCCTATGCCTTAATTATTTCTTTTAGTAATTCAAAATCTTGATTTTCATTTATTAGTACTATATCAAATTTTTCTTTATATTTTTCTAAATTCTCAGTCACATTTTTATTTAAAAATCCTATTTTTATTAATTTATCATCAGGATAATCCCCTGACATTTTTATATCCTCTATTAAATCTCCTATTACAATTCTATATTCTTTATTTTCTACTATATCAATTATTTTTTTCTGATTTATTTTGTCTATATTTTTATTTAATGAATGAATTAAATCTCCTTCATATTTTAACATATATCCTTCATTATCAAATTTAATAAAATTACTTATTATATGTATATTCTCAAAATAACATGAGTTTTGTTTTAGTACTTCTTCTATTGTATTTCCTATTCCTGCTGATAATATTATTATAGTTATATTTTCTTCTTTAGTAAAATTCAAAAATTCTATTACACCTGTTCTTAGCTCTATATTACTTGTTTTTATGGACTTTTCCACTTTGTCTTTTGTTAAGTTAAATTTATAGTATGTTTCCATACATTTTTGATACCATTCTATCATATATTTTTCTTTTTCTTCAAAAGGTATTTTATAGTTTACTTCTATTGGTCCATATTTTTTGTATAAATTATTTAGTTCTTTGGCTAATTCTTCTCCAAATATTTTTTTACTTGCAACTGCATCCCAAGAATCCTCGCAGTTTTCTTTTGTTAGTGTTCTGTCAAAGTCTATTATATAGCATATGTTATTCTTATTTATTTTACATTGCTCTAATTTTTTCTCATTTATATATATCATTTAACTTCCCTCTTTCAATTTTAATACTACAATATTACTATATTACTACATCAAAAATCAATAATTTATTTTAAGATTTATTAATAAATTCATTTTTCCTTTTTTCATGAATATTACCAAAATGATATTACTAATTAAAAATTTATATTTTATATTCCTAAATTTTATACATTATGATATAATCCAAGTAAAATTAAATTATGAGGTGTATACTTATGAAAAACTTTTTTATTATACTAGCTATGAAAATACTACATTTTATCTTAAAAATTTGTGGTAAAAATGGTGGTAATTTATTAGGAAAATTTGCCTTTGACTGGAATCCTGATATTTTCAAATATTTTAAAGTAAATTGTCCTGTAATTGCTGTTACATCTACAAATGGAAAAACTATGATTAATAATGCAATTGGTGCAGTTTTTAAAAATGCTGAAAAAAAAGTAATAAGCAACTTTGAAGGTAATAATATGGAAACTGGAATTTTATCTACTATTTTAAAACATTGCACTTTAACAGGTAAAATAAAAGCTGATTTCCTAGTATTTGAAGTTGATGAAGGATATGTTCCTATTGTTTTTAAAGATTTCAAGTTAGATACTTTAGTAGTTGGTAATTTCTTTAGAGACCAACTAGATAGGAACGGAGAAGTTGAATCTCTTATTTTAAAAATCTATAATTTCTTAAAAAATTATAATGGTAATTTAATATTAAATAATGATGACCCAAATGTTGCAAGACTTGGTAAAGCTAATCCTAATAATGATAATGTTTTTTACTTTAGTGTTGAAAAGTATGCTAATGCCACTGCCGAAATGAAAGAAGCTGGAGAGGGAAAATTCTGTCCTTTCTGTAAAACTAGATTAGAATATGAATATTATCAATATTCCCATATCGGAAAATTCAAATGTCCTAATTGTAATTATGGTGATAATGAAATATATAAATTAGCTAAAAATGTTGATTTAGATAAAAAGACTTTTGAAGTTGGTAATGCTTTATATACTATAAAATCAAATAGTATTTATATAATTTATAATTTTATTGCTGTTATTTCTTGTGCATCTTTGTATGATATTGACACTGAGATTATAAAAAATACTCTAGCTAATTTTGAATTAAATAATGGTAGATTAGAACATTTAAAAATAAATAATATAGATACTACTATAAATTTAGCCAAAAACCCTACTGGTGCTAATGTAAGTCTAAGAATATTAAATGAAGATGACTCTGAAAAAGAATTATTATTTGTATTAAATGATAATAAAGCTGATGGCTTTGATGTTTCATGGATTTGGGATATTAATTTTGAAGAATTAAACAATGTAAAAAGAATTGTAACTGCTGGAACAAGAGCTTATGATATTGCTATAAGAATTAAAACTTCTGGCTTTGATTCGGGAAAAATAGAATCTTATTTAGAGCTATCTGAAGCTGTAAAAAGCCTATATTCTACTTCAACACCAAAGTATGTTATAGCAAATTATACAGCATTACAACCTACTAGAAATAATATTTTAAGTTTTAAAAATCAAAAATAAATTTAACACTAAAGCTATTTTCTCTTTGTGTTGTAAAACTAAAAAGTTGTATAATATTTTGATTAAAGTAAAAATTTCAAAAGCATTAAAAATTATAGATTTTATTGAAATATACTTTATATAATATATCATTTTAAGGTTTATAGGTAACCTTATAATAAAAAATACCTAAATATTTATATAAGGACTGAAAAATATGAAAGAATTAAAAATATTGTATTTATATCCTGATATATTAGAATTATATGGAGATTATGGTAATATACAAGTTCTAAAATATCGTCTTGTGCAAAGAGGTTTTGCTTGTAAAATTGATGAATATTCTATTGGCGATGTACCACCTAATTTTAATGATTATGACCTAGTCTTTGCAGGTGGTGGTGCTGATAATGAACAAAGTATCTTGTCAGAAGATTTGGTAAAATATACAGATAGCATAAAAGAAGCTGTATCTAATGGAGTATTTTTCTTACTAATTTGTGGAGCTTATCAGCTTTTTGGTAAATATTATAAAGATGTTAATGGTAATATAATTGATGGTTTAGGTATTTTTCCTTATTATACAGAAGCTATTGAAGATAGAACAAAAAGATGTATTGGAAATATTGTTCTTGATGTTAATATAAATAACCAAAATACTAAAGTTATAGGTTTTGAAAATCATGGAGGACAAACTTATGATATTAGTAGTCCTTTTGGAAAAGTTCTATTTGGAAATGGAAATAAATTTGGAGATACTAATGAAGGATTTTTCTTAAATAATGTTATTGCCACATACTTACATGGTCCTTTGCTTTCTAAAAATCCAGAACTTGCTGATTATATTATAAAATATTGTCTAGATAGAAAATATGATGAAAATTTAGCTTTAGAGCCTTTAGATGATAGGTTTGAAAATTTATGTAGAAATCAATTAATTGATAGATTTTTAAATAATATTTCAAATAAATATTATTTTTAAGTTGTAAGAAATGCAATTTTCTATAAACCAAATAAAAATAAGACTAATAATAATTTTAAATTATACTTATTATTAGTCTTATTTTTTTATTACATAGAAAAAATCCTCTTTTATCTTAACTCTATATAGTCTTTTCTCTATACAACAAGTAAAACTGCTTTTCTATTTAATATGGCTTGAATTCAAAATTCAAACCAATATAAGTATGCATTTTCATATTTAAAAAATCTTTAATATCTTTATTTGCTATTTCAGAAATTTCTTTTATTCTAGAAACATTTTGACCATTTATTACTAAAGGATTAATATATCTTTTCTTTCCTTTTACACTTGTGCAATATATTTCATTTTTTAATTTTTGACTTTTATACACTAAATTTCTCTGAGCTTCTTCAAAATTTATAAATGCATTCCTAATATATAAATCCTCACAATTTTTAATTTTGTCTATTATTTCTTTTTCTGAAAATTCATATAAATTATCAATTGTAATATATCCTTTTTTATACATAGATTTTACAATATCAGCTATAAATTGCATACATAATCTGTCCTCATCTTCACCCCAACGAGGCCATAATTTTGAAATTTTGTGTATAAAATCTTCACATATTTTTTCATCTGTAAATGCTAATTCTTCAGTTCCACTTTCATTTTTTGAAATAATTATATTATTATAATATTTCTTTATTTGTTCAACATCGAATATCCTTACTTGATATAGTCCTCCTGATAGTGTATATTCTAATCTATCACTACTTAATTTTGGAGTGTCATTATCGGCAATTGGATATATTTTATAATCCGAAACTTCTTCAATTTTTATATTGTCTCTATTTAATAAATTCATTATTTGTTTTGAATTTTTAATTATTTGCTCTGTTCTTTCTTCTGTTGACTCTTGTTTTTCAGAATCTCCATTCATAAAATCAATACAATGTTTAAAAACTGGTGTTGCAATATCATGGAATAAGCCTGATAGAGTTTGTTTTTTATCTTTAGTAAAATTCCATATTATTAGAGCCACAGCAACACTATGTGTTAAAGTTGAATAAAAATATTTATCATTATATATCTTTGTATAACATGTACCACAAGACATACATACTCCATCAATTCTTAGCATTTCAGGTGTATATATATATTCTAATAACCATTCTGGAAATTCTGGTGATAATAATTCTAAATATTGTCTTACTTCATCATTTTTTATACTTTCAAAATATTTATTCATTTTTCTCTTCTCCTTTTTTCCAAAATATTCGTAAAATTAAAAACTTCATGAAGCTTTAATTTTATTAACAAGTTTTCATCATTCTATCACTATTTTATTTTTAAGTAAAGTGTAGTTTACCACTCTCAATCTACAAAATTTAAATATATTTTTTAACTGTAAAATTTTCTCTTTCTAGAATATATTTTTTCAAAATACTAAATCAATTTTGCATAACAAAAAACAACCTTAATATTATAAATCTTAGTTAAATATTAAGGTTGCTTTGAAAAAAAGGGGATGTTTATGATTATTAATATAATATTTTTTTATGTTCTATTTTTGGGTCTTTTGTGAATTCTTTGTGAACTTTATATTTTATTATTTTACCCCAAGTATTAATATATAAAATTAAAAATTCTTTGTTGGTTATTTTTTATAATTTTATTACTTTTTCCCAAGGTAAATCTTTTTTACCAAAATGTCCATAATTAGTTGTTTTACTATAAATTGGTTCTTTTAAATGTAAATAATTAATTATTCCATTTGGTGTTAAATCAAATTTCTCTTTTATTAAACCTGCAAGCTCTTCATCACTTTTCTTTCCTGTGCCAAATGTATTAACATATATAGACAAGGGTTCTTTCATTCCTATTGCATATGATACTTGTATTTCACATTTTTCTGCATAATTATTAGCTACTATATTTTTAGCAATATGTCTTAACATATATGTAGAACTTCTATCTACCTTACTTGCATCTTTTCCTGAAAAAGCTCCTCCTCCGTGCCTGCTATATCCTCCATAAGTATCTACTATTATTTTTCTGCCTGTTAATCCAGTATCTCCTAATGGTCCTCCTATTACAAATCTTCCTGTTGGATTTATATAGATTTTTGTATTTTCATCCATCATATTTTTGGATACTGCTGGTTTTATTACTTTTTCAATTATGTCTTTTCTTATTTTTTCTTGTGATATTTCTTCTTGATGTTGTGTTGATATTAAAATTGCCTCAATTCTTTTTGGCTTATTATTTTCATATTCAATAGTAACTTGTGTTTTTCCATCAGGTCTTAAATATGGAATTACTTTTTCTTTTCTTACCTCTGTCAACTTTTTAGATAGTTTATGTGCAAGATAAATCCCATATGGCATATATTCTTCTGTTTCATTGCTTGCATATCCAAACATAATTCCTTGGTCTCCTGCTCCACCAATATCTACACCGAAGTGCTATATCTGGACTTTGCCTTGTTATTTTAGTTTGTATTTCACAAGTTCTATAATCAATATCTGTATTTTCATTATCATAGCCAACTTCTTTTATTGTATCTCTTACAATTTTTTCTATATCAAACTTAGCTTTTGATGTTATTTGCCCTGCTATTGTTATTAAATTACTTGATAAAAATGTTTCAACTGCCACTTTAGAATTTTCGTCTTGTTTTAAACATTCATCTAGTATGACATCTGATATTAAATCTGCTAATTTATCTGGATGTCCTTCTGTAACACTTTCTGATGTAAAATAATAATTTTTCATTTTTATATCAGTCCTTTCTCAATAACTCTTCTATTCTAATATTTTTTTGCAATCCTTTCTAATCTTTGTTCATCTATTTATTGGATTATTTAAATGTGTATTACAATTTTTATCTCCATATTTCTCCATTAATATGTTTTGTTAATGCTATGATAAAAGTTTATATTGTTTTAACTACTCTTTTTACTCTTTTAATAAATTCTTCTTTATTTGATAATGATTGTCTTAATTTATCTAAAGCATCTTCAAACGCTTTATCTTCTAAATATACTTTTGCATAACCATTTTCTCCGTATTTTTCTGTCAAATGCCTATAAACTCTTTCAATTTGTTGTTCTTCGGATAAGTTTATATAGTTTCTTTTTCCATAAGAATATGTTCGCTTAATAGTATTATCTATATCAATAATTGTTCTATCTGCTGTACTTATTATTTTCCCATATATAGTTCTAGGCTCATGATTACTAGAGGCTCTATGGTCTTCTATTGCTTCTTTAATTATAATTATTTGCTCATCTGTAAACCATTGCATTATTTTTTTATCTTCCACAAATATTTTAGCTGATATTATTTCATGTGTCTTTCTATCTATATAATGTCCTAAATCATGATATGAAGCTATTGTATAAACCATATCTATATCAACATCATAATCTTCTGCTAATTCTAGACTTCTTTTTATTACTGTTTTAATGTGATTTATTCCATGTCCTTCTTCATTTCTATTATATAATGGAAAAATTTCATTCTCTATGTATTGGACTAATTCTCTAATTCATTAATTGATTTCCTCCGTCTTATTTTAAATATCTATATTTCTCACTCACAATATTATATAGTTCTCTTGCACCATTACTTAGTTCATCTTCATCAACATCTCCAATTTTATATCTTTCATATCCTAAACATTTATTAGGTTCAGCAATTTTTAATTCTCCACTTTTTAAATTTCCTTTATAAACAAGATAAATCCAGTCTTGTTCTTTATTATTTCTTACATCAAATGTTTTAGCATAAGTTGATACAATAAATTCTTCTAATTCAATGTCTGCATCTGTTCCAACTTCTTCTGTAATTTCTCTTTGTAAAGCTGTTCTAAAATCTATATCACTTTTCTTTACTCTTCCTCCAATAGTTTCTAGTTTTAGTTGTTCGTCTCTACATCCTAGACCTCTTCTTTGAAAAACTATTTTATTATGTTTATCGAAAGCATATACAATTACTGCAACTTCATATTCTTTTGATATTTCACTATTATTTTTTAGAACTTCATTTAATTCGTTCATATCTTTTACTTCTTTTGAAAATAATTTCATTTTTTCTACCTCATTTCTTTTTCATATAAATCATTAAATATAAATTTATCTACTGGAAAAATCCACTTATATCAACTCTTACTAATTTTCTGTTTCAGATATTCCTATACGATACTCAATATCTTCCATATTAGGAAACATCTCCCTAACTCTTTTCAATGTTAGCATTGTCATTTTAGGTTGAGGATTTTTTGAATGGTCTGATAACAACTTTTGAGTATAGCAATTAGGTGCTGTTTTAAATAATAAATATTTATTTCTAACATATGTGTAATATATTTGATAGCCATTGTCTAAATCTTCCCACATCATTTCAAATGTATAATTTTTGTCCATATATTTTTCGAACGATATATTTTACATTTCAAATATATCATTCTCTCCTTCCTTCTTTTAATCTTTAATCATTTCTTTAAATTTTTCTTCTGTTAATATTGTTATTCCTAATTTTTCTGCTTTTGCTAATTTGCTTCCTGCCTCTTCTCCTGCTAATACATAATCTGTTTTTTTAGATACAGTTCCTGAAGTTTTTCCTCCTAATTTTTCTATTATATCTGAAGCTTCTCCTCTTGTAAAATCGTCTAAACTTCCTGTTAATACAAATGTTTTTCCTTCAAATCTTTTATCATCACTTTCTTCTTCTAGACTTTCTGTATTAACTCCTGCTTGTTTTAGTCTATTTATCAAATCTATTGTTTGCTCTTCTAGGAAAAACTCTCTTATACTATTTGCTACAATTGGTCCTATATCATTTAACATACTTAAATCATCAAATGTCGCATTCATTAAATTATCTATTGTTCTATATTTTCTAGATAATAACTTTGAGGCTTTAACTCCCACATGTCTAATTCCTAGAGCTGTTATTAATCTATATAAATCATTTTTCTTACTATTTTCGATTGCATTCATTAAATTTTCAGTAAATTTTTTTCCATTTTTCTTTAAAGATGCTATATCTTCAAATTTTAATGCATAAATATCAGCAATATTGCTTATTAAATTTCTATCTAATAATTGTTGTATTATATTTTCTCCAAGTCCATCAATATTCATTGCTTCTCTTGACACAAAATGAACTAAATTTCTAAATAATTTTGCTGGACATTCTATACCAGTACATCTTACAGCTGCCTCTCCTTCTTCTCTAACTGCTAATGCTCCACAAACTGGACATACTCGTGGCATTTCAAAATCTATTTCATTACCGGTTCTTTTTTTCATAACCACTTCAACAATTTCTGGAATTACATCTCCTGCTTTTTGAATTACAACTGTATCTCCTATTTTAAGCCCTTTTTCTTTTATAAAATCTTCATTGTGAAGTGTTGTTTTTGAAATTGTTGAGCCTGCTACTTTTACTGGCTCAAGTATTGCCATTGGAGTAATTACACCTGTTCTACCAACTTGACAAACTATATCTTTTAAAATAGTTTCTTTTTTCTCTGGTGGATATTTATAAGCAACAGCCCATCTTGGAACTTTTGAAGTTTGTCCTAAAATTCCTCTAAAATTCAAATCATCTACTTTTACAACTGCACCATCTATTCCAAAAGTTAAATCTTCTCTATCCTCTCCAATTTTTTGAATTGCCTTTTTAACTTCTTCTATATTTTTACAAGGTATCCTAACTGGATTTACATTAAACCCTAATTTATCTAAATACTCTAATTCCTCAAAATGAGAATTAAATTCTTTTCCATCAACTTTTTGAACATTAAATATATAAATATCTAATGGTCTTTTTGCTGTTACTTTACTATTTAACTGACGAAGTGACCCTGCTGCTGCATTTCTTGCATTTGCAAATAACTCTTCCTCATTTTCTTCTCTTTCTTGGTTCATAGTGTCAAAGTCTGATTTTGAGATAAATACTTCTCCTCTAACAGTTATATCAATTTTATCACTAAGCTCCATAGGAATTGATTTAACAGTTTTCAAATTTTCAGTAACATCTTCACCAACTAAGCCATTTCCTCTTGTTGCTCCTCTTACAAACTTACCATCTTTATATTCCAAGCTAGCCGACAAACCATCAATCTTTGTCTCTACAACATAATTAACCTCTTTTATTCCATTTTCCTCTGCTTGTTTTCTTATTCTAACATCAAAATCCTCAACTTCTTCAAAACTGAAAACATCTTGTAAACTCTGCAAAGGAACTTCATGATTAACCTTTTTAAAGCCCTCTTTAACATGACCTCCAACTTTTTCAGTAAGCGAATCCTTTGACTTCAAATCAGGAAACTCACTCTCCAAATTTCTTAACTCAACCATAAGCATATCATACTCAAAATCTGAAATTTCAGGCTTATCATCATCATAATACTTACCAGCATAATATTCTGTTTTCTTTCTTAACTCTTCAATTCTTTTTTTAGCTTCTGTTTTATTCATATTGCACCTCTTCTTTTAAAATTCTATTTCATATTATATACAAAACTCATAAAAAAATAAAGTGATTTCAAAAATCTAAACTTTATCGACAATATCCCCATCTTTCTTATAAATACTATGAGCCTTCACAACACCTCTAACTGAAGACAATGGATACACATTCGAATCCTTTCCAATAACAGTACCAGGATTTAAAATAGATCCACAACCAACCTCAACATTATCTCCAATCATAGCTCCAACTTTTTTCCTACCAGTTTCAATTGTTTTATCTCCATTTTTTATAATTACCATCTTCTTATCAGACTTCACATTAGAAGTTATAGAACCAGCACCCATATGAGATTTATAGCCCAAAATAGAATCTCCAACATAATTATAATGAGGAACTTGAACATTATTAAATAAAATAACATTTTTAAGCTCAGTTGAATTTCCAACAACTGCATTATTACCAACTATTGCATTCCCTCTAATAAATGCACAATGTCTAACTTCTGCATTTTCCCCAATAATAGCTGGGCCATTTATATATGCTGTTGGAGCAACTTTTGCTGATTTTGCAATCCAAACATTATCTCCTACCTTATTATAATTTTCTTTGCTTAGTTCTTCCCCTATTTTTAATATATATTCTTCTATTTTACTTAATACTTCCCAAGGATATGTAGCTTCCTCTAATAAACTTTTAGCTATTGTTTCCTCTAAATTATATAAATTTTTAATTTTACATTCTTCCATTTAAAATCAAATCCTTTCTAAAAATAAAACAGGAATTTAAGAATATTCCTTAACTCCTGTTCCAAAATTTTTCATACAGTTCTTTTGCAGTTTTAGGACTATCCACACCTTCTTTATTTTTTACTGGTGCAAAATCATCCTCTCTTTTTCCTCTTAAAATTGCTATATCATCAAAAAATTCAAATGCATCAAAAATAAATGATTCAAACTTATATGAATTTGGTTCTTCTGGAATTATTTCTTTTCCATCTTCATCTATATATGCATTTTTCTTAAAAGCACTATGATACATTAAAGTTTCTTTGCTTATTTTCTCTATTGCATCTATTGTATATAGATTACACATTATATGTGCCTCACCATATTTTAGCTCTCCATTATCATCAACTTCTTCTGACATTTTTTCAGGCATTTCTGAATATTCTATAACTTTTGGATGTCCATTCATTTTAGCAAATACTCCTACTTTCTCATGTGGATTTGCTTTTACTATTGACTTTGATGCAATTTGAACATTTTTATCTATTGCCATTCCTAGTAATGTTACATCTGCCATTTTTAATAGTGCATTATCTACCCCACCTATGAAAATCCATTTAATCCCCTTTTCTTTCATGTCAGCTAAGCAGCCACTTGCTCTAAGAGAAAAATATGTTCCTCCATTACCATCTGATGCTTCTCTGATTTTTTTATTTTTTCCTATTAATAATCTTCCTTCTGTATTTATAAGAGGCAATTCTCCTTGTTCAAACAAAGTAACACTATTTTTTGGATATCCAAAATAATTATTTTTTTCTAGAAATGCTTTTGTTTCTGCATTATTTTCTTTGCTTGTCATTATGTACCATGGAATGACTTTTCCATACTTCTTATTAGCTTCTTTTAAATTTTCTATTAATATTTCAAATAAATATTTACCTTTTCCATATACATCTAATTTAAAAGTTCCTTTCGGCCCTGTATGACCTAATCTTGTACCTTGCCCTCCTGCCATTGTCACTACTGCATACTCGCCTTTTTCTAATACTTCTGAGCCTAATTTATCAAATCTGTCTCTAGTTTCTTTTGATAATTTGTCTTTATCTAAGTATTCTAATGGTTCTATTTTATTTTCTTTAATCTCTACTTCTTTTTTTGTGTTATCAAATAACTCTTTCATTTGATGAAAATCTATATTACTTATTTGTTCGATTAAATCTTTTTCTTGTTCTTCATTTATTTTTTCTAATAAATTTATAATATGTTCTTGATTATATGTTTTTAATATATCTATAATATCTTGCATTTTATCCATATTAGTCGCTCCTTTTGTCTTTTAGTATATTATATGTTTCTTCTATAATAATGTCATTTTAGCACATGTTAATTTATTTATCAAGTTTTTTATAAAACTTGTAATATATTCTATGTTTTATCAATATACATTAATTAAAGTAATTTAGTACAAACATTTCTTGAATTTTATGAAGGAGGTATATAGATGGAAAATACAAGATTGTATCAAGACATCGCAAAAAGAACTGATGGTGATATTTATGTAGGAGTTGTCGGTCCTGTAAGGACTGGTAAATCTACTTTTATAAAAAGATTTATGGACTTATTAGTCATTCCTAATATTGATAATGAATATAAAAAAGAACGAGCTAAAGATGAACTTCCACAAAGTGCAGGTGGAAAAACTATAATGACGACAGAACCCAAATTTATTCCTAATGAAGCTATTGAAATCACATTAGATGATAATTTAAAATTTAAGACAAGACTTGTAGATTGTGTTGGTTATCTAGTTGATAATGCTATAGGATATTTAGAAGATGATATGCCTAGAATGGTAAAAACCCCTTGGTCTGAAGAAGAAATTCCTTTTGAAAAAGCTGCCGAAATTGGAACAAAAAAAGTAATAACTGAACATTCTACTATTGGAATTTTAGTTACAACAGATGGTTCAATTACTGATATTCCAAGAGAAGATTATATCAAAGCTGAAGAAAGAGTTGTAAGTGAATTAAGAGAACTTAATAAACCATTTATAATTTTATTAAACTCTAATGACCCTGACTCTGAATATGCAAAAGAACTAGCTAAAAAACTAAGTGATAAATATAATACTTCTGTAATGCCAATTAATTGTGAATATTTAACGATAGAAAATATTAATACTATTTTCTCAAAGATTTTATATGAATTCCCTGTTGATCAAATTAGTATAAAATTTCCTAGATGGATTGATGGATTAAGTATTGAGCATCCTCTTAAAGCTGAATTATATAAGGAAATTAAAGATGCTTTTTCAAGTATTAATATGCTAAAAGAAATCTCTAATTGTGTTGATACTATTAAGCAAACAGAAATTATTTCAAAAACTTCTATTTCAGATATTCAACTAGGTACAGGAAAAGTTAATGTTGAAATACAATTAAAAGAAGAATTGTTTTATAAAGTTCTATCTGAAATTACTGGTGTTGCTGTTACTAACGAAGGTGATTTATTTAGTATTATATCTGAACTTGCTAGTACAAAGAAAAAATATGATAAAATCTCTTATGCTTTAGATGAAGTTAATCGAAAAGGCTATGGTATCGTCACTCCATCAATAGATGAATTAATATTAGAAGAACCTGAAATGGTAAAACAAGGGTCAAAATTTGGTGTAAAATTAAAAGCAACAGCTCCAAGTATTCACTTAATTCGTACTAATGTAGCTACTGAAGTTTCTCCTATTGTTGGTTCTGAAAAACAGTCTGAAGAACTTGTTAATTATTTACTATCTGAATTTGAAAGTGACCCTAAGAAAATTTGGGAATCAAATATTTTCGGAAAAAGCTTACATGAACTTGTTAATGAAGGCTTACAAACTAAACTTGCTAAAATGCCAGAAGAAGCTCAGGTAAAATTACAAGAAACTTTGGAAAGAATTGTTAACGAAGGTAGTGGTGGATTAATTTGTATTATTCTTTAAAATAAGAAGTGATTATGATATAGGCTACTACTGCAAAAGTAACCTCACTATGATATAAACTTTATCTTAAAAATTAATTTTTTAGAAAGGAAGAAAGTGTTACAATATTCCAATGTAACACTTTTCAATTTTAAAATTACTTTTTATATTCATAATAAATATGTTATGTATGATATATTCATGTTTCATAAATAGCTATTTCACAATTTTCTAAAACATATTTTAATAAATTATCATCATCTGGTATGCCATTAAAATAACAATATATTGGAATCCCTATACTTCCATGTGTTACTAATAAAATTTTTTTGTCTTCATATTTTTCTTTTATTTTGTCCAAAAAAGAATATACTCTATTAAAAAAGTCTCGAATATTTTCTGCTTTTTTATATTTTATGTTGGCTTTATAGCTCCAAAAACCGTGTGTAAAATCAAAATCAACATCAGCAACTTTTCCCTTATGTTCCCCAAATTCTCTCACAGAAATATCTCTGTCGAAAATTATTGGTATATTTCGTCCTTTTACTATAATTTCCGCAGTTTGTTTAGCTCTTGGTAATGGTGAACAAATAATTAAATCAATACTAGTATTTTTTAATTGCTTTGCTAAATTTTCTGCTTGTTTTATTCCAATAGTATTCATATCTATAAAATCATCATCTGTAATCGAACTATTTTTAATGTTATTACCTATTTTTATATTTTTATGCTTTACATTCCAATCTGTTTCTCCATGTCTAGTTACATAAATCTTCATATTTTTCACTCTTTCAATTTTATATTTTACAATTCTTTTATCTCTTCTTTTTCTTTATTTGAAACAATTTTGTCAAAGGTTCTTGCATAAATATGTCCTCTTGCACCTATATGTTTTACTACATTTCCTGTCAAAGTTAAAGCTTTAGAGAATGTTTCATTTATAAATTCATCATCAATTTTCTCTATTGAACCATTAAAATATTCTTTTATAAAAACAGAGAAAAAGGCATCTCCTGCTCCTGTAGGGTCTAATTCCTCGGTACTACTTTTAATTTTCTTTTGGATTTTCTTGTTTCCAAAAATAAAGTCGGCACCTTTTCTTCCTCTTGTCACAATCATCAGTTTTGGTTGAAATAATTTATATATATCTATTATATTACTATATCCATATCTTTGCATCAAATAAGGAATTACTCTTTCATTTAATTGTAATAATGAAATTTTTTCTTTTAATTCTATAATTTGACTATCACTTAATTTCTCTATTCTTTTAGAATGACCAATATCAAGAGCTTTATAGCACTCAAAATTATTAATAATATCGAGAGAAAATTCATCTAATTTGTCTAAAACTACAATGTCATTTTTTGTCACTTGACTTCTACAATATTTGATATCTTGTAGACTATCATCATACCATGTACTTTTATAATTAGATGGTGAAATTTTACTACATTCGTAAGTTACTTTTGGTAACATAGCTTGATCTACTATTAAATGATAAGCTCTTGTAGGTTTATTTTTATAAATTACACCTGAAATATCAACGCCTAATTTTCTATATCTCTCTAATACTATATTTCCAATTTTGTCATTCCCACATCCTCCAATAAGTGCTGTATTACATTTCATTGATGCTAAATTAGCTATAACATTATATCTTGAGCTCCCACCATCAATTCCAATTAATTTAGTTCCATTATAATATAAATCAGCAATTAAATCTCCTATTACAACAAATCTCCTATTACACATTCCAAATTACACATCCTTTTTTACAGGGTAAACAGTTACATATTCTTCTTTTGCACCTTCTTGATAATAAATCCAATCAGAACAATTTTTACAGGCACCATAATATTTATGATTTCTTAAATCTGAAATAATTTTATCAATTTTTCCATTTTGTATTAATTTTTTTACAGAATAGTCATAATCTCTCAAATTCCCCAATGAATTTTGTGCTAAAAGATCACAACAACAAGTAACTACTTCACAATTACTAAGTATTATAATATTACTTTTTAATCCTTTGCATTCACCTCTTTTATACATATCAAAATTTCTTTTTTTTGGATTAATATCCATTTCAATACTTTTAGATCTATTAGTAAAATTATGAAATGCTACATTAATTCCTAACTTATGAAAATACTTTATAAATTCTTCTCTATTTAAACTTTCTCCTGTATCTATCATAACAGCTTGAAGTTCAGTTTTGGAATTTGTTTTATCAATACATTTTTTTAATTCAATTAAATTGTTTAAAACATTTGATAAATTGTCTATTCCTCTGATTTGTTTGTATAAAGAAGAATTTAAAGTTCCTATCGACACAACAATATAACTTATACCAGAAGTTGCCATTTTCATTCTATTTTCTTCATTAAGCAATGCTCCATTTGTAGATAATCTTGTATTAATTCCCTTACTATGCATATATTTTACTCTATTAAAAAAGTATGGATCTACTAAAGGTTCTCCATTGAAATCCATCCAAATTGCTTTTTTATAAAATAAATCTAAATTATTGTCTATAATTGAGTAAAATTCATTCATATCAAGATGACAATTTCTAGTTCTTGGCACACATATCGGACAAGAATAATTACATTTACTGGTAGTTTCAATATATTTTATTAGTATTTCTTCTTCCATTTTCACTTCATTCCTTTTCTATTAAAATATTAACATAATTTTCTATTTTATCTATTGCAATTTTTCTGCTCTCAGCAAGTTTTATTTTCATGTTTTCTGATAATTCCCAAAAATTAATTATTTCAGGAATGTCTGAAATTAATAATAATACTATAAATTTATTATTAGCTTCAATTGCTGTTTTAGCACAAAATACCGTTTCCATATCAACAACATCACATTTTTGTTTTTTTGACATATCACAATATTCTTTTGCTATTTTACCAATTAAACATGGTGAATATCCACATCTTACTGTCATTAACTTTCCCATTGTAGTTAATTTAAATTTTTCTTTTTGGCTTATCGCCGTTTCTACTTCTACAAAACTACCTATTTTCAAATTTGGATTTAAGCTTCCTGCTAATCCAAAAAATATAATTTTAGTGTTTTTAAATAATTCTACTATATCTTTTGCTGCAATGCCTTGCGGAGATAAAATAATCATTCCTTTTCTTCTATTTTTTTTTAATTTAAATACACAATTTTCAAAAAAAGCTTTTTCATATACTTCTTTAATTTCAAATCGCTCTTTTAAACTCCTATATGTTGACTTCAATGGAGTTATTATTACTACTTCTACATTATTTGCAATGTGCCCCAACATAACTTCCTTTATATTATCTATTTTCATAAAAATCAACTCCACAACAATTTATCAATAATTTCTTTATCTATTAGTCCATCTTTTATCTTAATTTTACTATTCTTTAAACCTTTTACAATATCATTAATTGCCATTTCGATAAGTGGTGGTGTGATTACACATTCTCTTTTATCTGTTAAACATTTAAATCTTTTCATTCCATCAAATGGACAACCACCTCCGCAACAAGATACAGCTATACATTTAGAACAACATGAATCTGCATTTTTTGCTAATTCTACAGGTGAATTTTTATTCAATAATTCATTTGTAACATAATCTTTTAAATTATCATTTTTATTATCTATCTTTGAACATCTAACAAAAGACTTATCCGGTAAAATGGTCGTTTGAGTAGTATGTAATCCACATGAAAATTTTTTTATTTTCCCTTCTCGTAATGGATTTAATCTCCAACTCATTTGTGGAATATCAGCTTTTATTTTTTGTCTATTTTTATAAAGTTCAATTAAAACATCTCTAAATTCTTCTGATAAATCTTCATCTTTATAATCTGGCGTCCAATGTGGAAGACTATATCCTATTCTTGATGGAGAATATTCTTCATCTAATTCTAAAATCATATCTTTTGCTTTATGTATTGTTTCTTTACATGCTACCATAAAAATTCCAAACGAAACATTATATTTCTTTAGTAGCTGTATTCCTTTTATAATGTCAGGGTACATATATTTTCCATTTGTATATACTCTATTAATATTATCTTCAAATCTTGGACCATCTAAAGAAATATATATAGAAACATTTGATTCTGAAAATTTTTTTACCATTTCTTCTGTTAATAATGTTCCATTTGTTGAAAAACTAATTCTTCCTTTAAAATTATCCATAATGAAACTTAACTCTTCGAAATAAAGTAATGGTTCTCCTCCTATAATAAAAATGCTTTTTAAATTTTTAAACCATTCTTTATTACTAAATTCTTTCCAAAATTCCTTAATATCCAAAACATCAAATTTCTCAACATGATTTCCAAAAACTAAACAATATTTACATCTTCCATTACATAAATGTGATATTTCTAATCTTAGTTTTACTAATGATTCTTCATAATAATCTGGCTCTATTTTAAAATTGCAATTATTTAATGCAAATCTATTATATTCTGGTAGAAAATATAGTTTATTTTTTTCATCTATATCAAATTTTATTTTTTTCATACATATCTCCTATTTCTTATTATTTACATCTATTACAACTCCACTATCCATAAGAATAGTTTGTCCTGTTATTTTATTATCTTTTTCTATCAAATATTTAACTAATTTATATACATCATATGCTTCAATAATTCCAAAAGGCATATTTTCATTGGTATTTTCCATCATTTTATTTATTACTTCATCATCTTTTTTATATCTTTTCAAAAAATTAGTTTTTACAGAAGCCAGTGCTATAGTATTAACTCTAATCTTTGCTTCTAACAATTCAAGTGCAAGTACTTTTGAAAACATTTCAATTCCTGATTTAGTTATAGCATATGGTGCACTTTTTATCTGTGGTAAAACAACTTGCTCTGAACTTAAATTAATTATATTTCCATTTAAAGAATTTTTTAATAATGGTATTGTGTATTTTGTTATTAAGAAAGTTCCTGTTAAATTAACGTCAATTACATTTTGCCATTCTTCTTTTGAAAGATTTTCAATTAAGTTTCTTTCTTTATAGCAAAATATCCCTGCTGCATTTATTAGATAATCTATCCTCTCTGTCTTTTCTTTTATTTTATTGATTATATCAATAATTCTTTTTTCATCTCTGATATCACATTTAAAATATTCTATTTTATTATTCTTTGGAATATTTTCATCTATTCCAAAAACATATATTCCTTCTTCTATAAATTTTTCTGCTATACATTCACCTATTCCAGATGCTACACCAGTTATTATTGCATATTTATTCATATTTTCTATTCTTTCCTTACTTTTCTTATTTTTTCAAAAATTCATTTAATGGATCTGGTGCTGTAAAGTTTTCATTATATATTTTAGATAAAGCAATACATCCACAATATCCATATTTATTTTTTCTTAACTTTACTGTTTTTTCAAAACTTTGAAATTTATTTATACATTCTTTAATACTATTTTTAGGCCAATCTCCTGAAAATTCATTGTTTATATCTAACTTTGCAATCCAAGAACATGGTGATACTTTTCCATTTACATTTATATGTATTAAATTTCTTCCTCCTGGACAATCTACGCTATCTTTATTCAAAATATTATTTCTTCTAATTTCTATATCAAAATTTTCTGATTTATACTTTTTTCTCAAATTTGATACCATATCAATCATTTCTTTATATTTATCAATAGGTAATTTGATTGTATCATCAGACTTAGCTCTTCCTTCTGGTATTAAAAATGCTAAATTAACTTTAGAAACTCCACAAGTTTTGGCAAGAGAAATCATCTCTTCTAGTTCGTTAATGTTTTCTTTCCATATCATAGCACTTATTCTAGTTTTTATATTATTTTCTCTTAATAACTTAAACATTTTCACACAATTATCAAATGCTCCAGTTACTCCTCTAAATTTGTCATGTGTTTTTCCTATACCATCAAGACTAATTGATACTAATTGTACTCCTTCTTTTATTGCTTTTAAATGATTAGGAATCTCAAGAGCATTAGTTGCAAGAGTTACTTTTATCCCCAATGAATTGGCATACAAAATCACATCATCAATATATGGATATAGTAATGGTTCTCCTCCTGATATATATATTTCCTCTGTATTATCATCATAAAGCTCCTTTATTAATCTCAATATTTTTTCTTTTTCAAAACAATTGTTTGAATTTTCAATAGACCAATTCATACAGTGTTTGCATCTCATATTACATGAATTAGTTATCTCTATAAATGCTAAATACTTATTTGTTTCTCTATTTCTAAATACACATGGTGAACTCATTTTAAAATTCTCCTTTCATTTTACTTTTTTTAAATAATTCAATTAATTCTTTGAAATCTGCCACATTATAATCTGCGAGTTCATTAATTTTTTCTCTATCTTTGTCTGAATATTTATCATAGACTACTATAACATCGAGATTCGCTTTCTTTGCTGCAATAACACCTGTTAATGAATCTTCTATAACAATACATTTAGACAAATCTGAAATATTAAACTTTTCTATTATTTTATTATAAACTTCTGGATTAGGTTTCTTTAATTTAACATCATCTTTGGTCACTATAAAATCAAAATATTCTTGTAAATCACATTTATTTTTAATATTTTCATTTTCATTAATATAAATATTTATAGTTTCTCTTCTTGAAACTGTTCCCAAGGCAATCTTTATCTCTTGACTTTTCAAGTATTTTATCATTTTATCTGCATCTGGTTTATATTTGATATCTTTTGAAATCTTTTTTGATAAATCTCTTCGATATTGCAAAATTTCTTCTTTTGACATATTAGATTTATATTTTGTTTTTAAATATTCGCAATAGTTTAAATATATATCGCCTATATTATTATTTTTAAAAAATAATTCTCTTTCTTGTAAAATTTCTTCCGGATTTTTAGTTTCTCCAAGTGAACGAACTAACTCTATATCTAGATAATTATGAACACCATTTGAATCAATTAATGTACCATCTAAATCAAAAATAACTAAATCTAAACCTGATAATTTTTTCTTAAATTTTTCTTCCATAAACTATTCTCCTTATTTTTTATTACAAAAATAGAGAAGTTTTATCTTCTCTTCTTTTGTTGAACTATTTATATAAATTAGTAAAAGTTCCTTCCAAATCAAAATCTTCTTCAAAAAATAATTTTGTAAAAACTTCTAAATTAAGATGAAATATTTTTTTTATATTAATCATTTGACTAATATAAAATTCTTCTTCACCATTAAGCTTTTTTTCTAATTCAAGCATTGTTAAATCTAAACTATCTGCTAGTTCTTTTTTATCAATTTTTTCCATAGTCATTAATTCTTTTATTCTATTTCCTATAACTTTAGGTTCCATATTTGCTCCTTTTTGTTTCTTATTAAGAAACATGATATATCATTTTTCGTGCTTTGTCAATATATTTTTCCATTTTTTTACTTTTTATGTATAAAACTTACTATTTACATTTTTATTTTTTAATGTTATAATATTTTCAATATATTTTTTAAAGAGGTGAATATATTTGAAATATATTTTTCATGAAAGATTTACTGAACTTATTAACCAATCAGATTTAACTTATGAAAAAATTGCTGAAAAATTAGGTTTAAAATCCAAGTCTACTATTTCTAAATATGCTAGTGGACAAATTCAAAATATTGGACCTACTATGATTGACAAAATTGCAACTCTTTTTGATGTTTCTCCTATTTGGTTATTAGGTTATACTGATGATAAACATTATAAAATAAAAAAGAATTAGTTTTATTATAATACTTTAATTTACTAATTCTTTTTTATTTTCATATAATTATATTAATCATTTATGAAATTTATTTTTTTTAGTTTTATAAAAACTTTTATTTATATTCCTGTTTTTTTATTACCTATTCCTATCTTTCTCTCATTTTTCTTTAATACTAGTTTTTACCCATAAACTAAAAAAGCTTGTATTTTGTTTAAAAACAAGCTTTTTAATAAAATATAAAATAACTAATGGCATTTTAACTTGTAAAACTCTACAAATTCATATTCCATTAAGTTTGCCCATCTAGGATTAATAATTGTTGCATTACTATAATCCTTATTAGATGGTTTTCTTCCTTTTGTTTTATGTGACCATCTGTTGTGATAGTCTTCTCTTAAAAAGTGAAAATCTCCATCTTCTTCTCGATAAAATAATGCTATTTTCCATTCATCTTCAAGGCACTCTTCTTCATATGTTGCTTTTTTTATTTCCATATTAAGCATTTTCATATCTTCGAATAACCTTTCTTTAATTTCATCTACGGTATAGTAGTCTTTTATCAAATTACCAGATAATTCTCCTACATCTCTTGGGTTATTATCTTTCTGATGATTTATTGCATACATATAGCAATTTGTTTTCCGTGACCATTCACTTGGATTAAATCCTGTTGGCATAGATATAATTTTTTTAGTCATAATTCCTCCTGTTCTTTCCTAATTCATTGAATTTTGGAAAGCTTTTTTTCTGTAATTTATATTTATATTATACATTTTATTCATCATTATGTCAATTAATTTGTTTTTTTCACCTTTCACCTTGTAATTTCAATTTTTATTTTTAGTAATTTTACACTACATACTGCTTCTATGTTATAATATTTACAAGTAATTAAATCTAAATTTTATAGATATAGAATAACAACTACATTTGCTATCAAATCATTGGCTAACATACAATATTTACTATCATAATTTAAAAGTAAATTGACAAAATACCATTTTTATAGTAATGTTATCTATATAAATTAGAAGAAAAGTATCGAAGTTATGTTAGTAAAACTATTGCAACTCTTTTTAAAGGTAACTTTTACTTGTTGTATATGGAAAATTCTATATTGCTTCAAGATAAAAGTCGATTTTTCCTATACAACAATAAAAAATGGATTGGTGATATTATGCAAAAAAACCAAAATCAAACAAGTCTTATTATTGTAAAAAATTCTCCTTTTGAGAAAATAAGAATTAATTTATTGAAATTTATTTATGGTAAAGATTATAAAATGATATATAATTTTGAAAATTTAATAAAAGTAAATAGACCTAAAAATGTAATTATACCAAAATCAATACCAAAATATTAATATGGTTTATAGGTAAAACCTAATTAAAAAACCTAAATATATTATATATAAGGACTAAAATCAAAATGAAAAATATAAAAGATTATAACTTAGACGAACTTAAGGAAGAGCTAAAAAAGATAGGTGAAAAACCCTTCAGGGCAGAACAAATATTTAAGTGGATATATGAATCTAGGGTTTCAAGTTTTGATGAAATGACAAATTTGTCTTTAGAGTTGAGAGAAAAATTAAAAGAAAATTATACTATAAAGCAATTTAATATTTTAAAAAAACAAGTTGCATCTGATGGAACAAAAAAATATTTATTCGATGTATTAGATGGAAATGCTATTGAAACTGTACTTATGGAATATCATCATGGATATAGCATTTGTGTTTCTTCCCAAATTGGTTGTAAAATGGGATGTAAATTTTGTGCATCAACGGGTATTCCCTTTATTAGAAACTTATCTACTGGAGAAATTGTTGAACAAATAATGGCTGTTGAAAGGGATGAAAATATACGAATATCAAATATAGTATTTATGGGCATTGGTGAACCCTTAGATAATTATGATAATGTTGTTGGAGCTATTAGAATAATTAATAATCCTAAAGGTTTAAATATTGGTGCTAGACATATTAGTATTTCTACAAGTGGTTTAGTTCCTAAAATATATAAACTAGCAGAAGAAAATATACAATGCACCTTATCAATTTCCTTACATGCTACTACAAATGAACAAAGAAGCCAAATGATGCCAGTTAATGATGCTTATAAACTAGAAGAATTATTACAAGCTTGTAGAGACTATATAGAAAAAACTCATAGAAGAATATCTTTTGAATATGCTCTTGCTAAGGAAAATAATGATAATTTAGAAGATGCTAAACGATTAGTAAAACTTCTCAAAGGTATGATATGCCATGTTAATTTAATTCCTATAAATAAAATTGAAAATGGTGCTTATATGAAAAGTTCAAATAAGAATATTATGAAATTTAGAGATTATTTGAATGACCATGGAATAGTTGCTACAATAAGACGAGAATTAGGCTCAGATATTGACGCTGCCTGTGGACAACTTAGAAGGAAAAATTTGAAGTAATAAAGATTATTTTTTAGCTTGACTTTGGAGTCATGATTTTTGTATCCGACCCCAAAATCACGACCCCAAAATCATGTCAAAAAAATCTCTCAACACTAGAGATTTAAAAAAATTCTTTTATTTTTCTAAAATCTCTTTTGCCATTTCTTTTAATTGCTCTCTATTTTCCTCTTTCATTGTTGACTTTATTGTTACAACATTTTCTAGTACATTTATATCTTTCATTCCCTGTAACATATTTTTCATGCATTTTCCTGCTGATGGCGCCCATGAGCCATTTTCTATTATGGCAACTGTTCTTTTTTGATAATTTCTATCTTTTAGATGTTCTAAAAAATGTTGCATTGGAGGAAATACTCCTGTATTATAGCTTGAAGCTGCTACTATTAAATGCGAATATCTAAATGCATCTTCTACTGCTTCTGCCCAGTCTTCTGTTGCTAAATTTCCTAATACTACTTTTTTTGCTCCGTTTTCTTCTAATATCTTTTTCATCTCATTTGCTACTTTTAGTGTGTTTCCATGTATTGATGCACACGCTATATATATTCCCTCTTCTTCTGGTTCATATTTACTCCATATATCATATTTATTAATATAATATTGTAAATTTTCTTTCAATATTGGTCCATGTAAAGGACAAATCATTTTTATATCTAAATTTTCTAATTTTTTTAATAAAGCTTGTACTTGCATCCCATATTTTCCAACTATTCCAAAATAATATCTTCTTGCTTCACAGTCCCATTCTTCGTCTATATTTAATGAACCAAATTTACCAAATGCATCTGCTGAAAATAATATTTTTTCTGTTTGTTCATATGTCACCATTACTTCTGGCCAATGTACCATTGGTGCCATAAAAAATTGTAATTTATGTTTTCCTATATCTAGTACATCACCTTCCATAACCACAAACTTTCTATTAGAAAAATCTATGTCAAAAAAATTATTAAGCATATTAAATGTAATTTGATTTCCTACTATTTTCATTTTAGGATACTTTTCAGCAATTAAACCAATATTATATGCATGGTCTGGTTCCATATGAGAAACTACTAAATAATCTGGCTCTTCTCCATTTAATGCCTCTTCTAAATTTTCAAGCCACTCTTTGGTTAGTCTTTCATCTATTGTATCTAATATTACATTTTTCTCGTCCTTTATCACATATGAATTATAACTCATTCCATTTTCTAATACATATTGATTTTCAAATAACTTTATATTTTCATCACTTGCTCCTATATATTTAATTTCTTTTGAAATATTCATATCTTTCATCAAAAAGTACCTCCTATACAATTTATAATTTATATACTATCATAAAATTATTTATAATACTTTAAAAAATTTATTAGTAATAAGATTATTTCTTACTTAATCAATTTCAATAGCCCCCGTATATAATCCATAATATGTCCCCTTATTTCCTATTAATTCTTCATGATTTCCTCTTTCTATAATTCTTCCATGATCTAATACCATAATCAAGTCCGAATTTCTTATAGTTGACAATCTATGCGCTATTACAAAAACTGTTCTACCTTTCATTAATTTATCCATACCATCTTGAACAATCTTTTCTGTTCTTGTATCTATGCTAGAAGTTGCTTCATCTAATATTAATACTGGAGGATTATTTAATGCTGCTCTTGCTATTGATAATAATTGTCTTTGTCCTTGTGATAAGCCTTCTCCATTTCCTGTTATTACAGTATCATATCCATGAGGTAAATGTTTTATAAATTTATCTGCATTTGATAATTTAGCTGCTTCATATACTTCTTCATCTGTTGCATTTAATTTTCCATATCTTATATTTTCTCTTATTGTCCCTGTAAATAAATTAGTATCTTGTAATACCATTCCTAATGACCTTCTTAAATCATCTTTCTTTATTTTTCTAATATTTATTCTATCATATCTTATTTTACCTTCTTGGATGTCATAAAATCTATTTATTAAATTTGTTATTGTAGTCTTTCCAGCTCCTGTTGCTCCTACAAATGAAACTTTTTGACCTTCTTTTGCTTTTAATGTTATATCATGCAATATTCTTTTATGTTCAACATATCCAAATTGTACATTTTCAAACTCTACTTGTCCACGAAGTCTTGTATATGTTATTCTTCCATCTTTATGAGGATGTTTCCAAGCCCACATTCCTGTTCTTTCTTCTGTTTCTACTATTTTTCCATTTTCCATTTTTGCATTTACAAGTGTTACATATCCTTCGTCTTGTTCAACTTCTTCATCTATTAGATTAAATATTCTTTCTGCTCCTGCAAGTGCCATAACTATTGAGTTCATTTGTTGAGATACTTGTCCTAAAGGATTTGTGAAAGCTTTTACAAATTGCAAGAATGCTGCGATACTACCTATTGTTAATATTCCATTTATTGATAATATTCCTCCTACTACTGCAACTAATACATATCCTAAATTTCCTATATTCATTATACATGGCATTAAAATATTTGCATAAGTATTTGCATTTGTGACACTATCACATAATTGTTCATTTAATTCATCAAATTTCTTCTTTGTTTCTTCCTCATGATTAAATACCTTTATTACTTTTTGGCCTTCCATCATTTCTTCAATATATCCATCTACTTTTCCTAAGTCTTCTTGTTGTTTTATAAAATATCTTGAACTATTTCCACCTAAATATTTTGAGACAAATATCATTAATACAACCATTGCTAATACTAGTAATGTTAAATATACATTTGTAGAAAACATTGATATTAGTATAGTTATCATTGATACTGATGCAGAAAATACTTGTGGTATACTTTGGCTAAGCATTTGTCTTAGAGTATCTACATCATTTGTATATGTACTCATTATTTCTCCATGAGGTCTACTATCAAAATATCTTATTGGTAGTTTTTGCATATGTTCAAACATTTCTTCACGAATTTTATTTAAAGCTCCTTGAGATATATTTATCATTAATCTGTTATATATATATGTTCCTAGAACTCCTACTAAATATATTCCTCCCATTATTAAAATTACTTGTAATAATGGTCCAAAATCAGGATTTTGACTATTTACTAATGGAACTATAAAATCATCTATTAAATATTTTAAAAATTGTATTCCTGCTACTCCTACTAATGCACTTACTATGATGCTTATTAAAACTATTACTAATTGTAATTTATATGTACTTGTTACATATTTTAATAATCTTTTTATAGTATTAATTTTTCCATTTTTCTTATTCATCATCATCGCCTCCCTTCATTTGTGATTCATATACTTCTTTATATATTTGGTTTGTTTCTAATAATTCTTTTGAAGTTCCTATTCCATCTATTTTTCCTTCATTAAGTACTATTATTTGGTCAGCATCTTCTATTGAAGAAACTCTTTGAGCTATTATTATCTTAGTTGTGTTTGGTATTTTTTCTCTAAATGCTTTTCTTATTAATGCATCTGTTTTTGTATCTACTGCACTAGTTGAATCATCTAAAATTAAAATTTTAGGTTGTTTTAAAATTGCTCTTGCTATACAAATTCTTTGTTTTTGTCCTCCTGATACATTTGTTCCACCTTGGTCTAGCATAGTATCATATTTGCTTGGAAATTCTTGTATAAAACTGTCTGCTTGTGATAATTTACATATTTCTTTAAGTTCTTCTTCATCTGCGTCTTTCTTTCCCCATCTTAGGTTCTCTGCAATCGTACCAGAAAATAGTACATTTTTTTGTAATACCATTGCTACTGAATCTCTTAAAGCTTTTATATCATAATCTCTTACATCTATTCCACCTACTTTTACTTTACCTTTTGTTACATCATATAGTCTTGGTATTAATTGTACTAATGAAGATTTTGAACTTCCTGTTCCTCCAATTATTCCTATAGTTTCTCCTGATTTTATCTTCAAATTAATATTTTCTAAAGCATTTTTTCCTTCTTCTTCCTCATCACTATATGCAAATGTTACATTTTCAAATTCAATAGATGCATCTTTAACTTCTTTGATTGCATTTTCTTTATTTTTTATTGTAGGCTCTTCATCTATTACTTCTATAATTCTTTCTGCTGATGATTGTGCCATAATTACCATTACAAATACCATTGAAAGCATCATTAAACTAGTTAATATTTGCCAAGCATATGTTACAATACTTGATAATTCTCCTGTTTGCATTCCTCCTGCTACTATTGTTTTTGAACCAATCCAAGATATTAATAAGATACATGTATATATTGTTAGTTGCATAGCTGGTGCATTAAACGCAACTATTTTTTCAGCTTTTTTAAAGTTTGTATATACTTCATCATTTACTTCCTTGAATTTTTTATTTTCGTGTTTTTCTCTTACAAATGATTTTACTACTCTTATTGCTCCTAAGTTTTCTTGAACTACTCTATTTAATTTATCATATTTTTTAAACACTTTTTCAAAATTTGGATGTGCTTTTAATGTTATAAATATTAAAACAGCTCCTAATACTGGAATTGCTATAAAAAATATTAGTGATATTTTTGCATTTATTGATAAAACCATTAGTAATGCAAAAATCATCATTATTGGTCCTCTTACTAAAATTCTAATAATCATTTGAAAAGCCATTTGAACATTTGTAACATCTGTTGTCATTCTTGTTACTAAACTAGATGTAGAAAATTTATCTATATTTTCAAAAGAATAGTCTTGAATTTTATGGAACATTGCTTTTCTTAAGTTTTTGGAATATCCTGCTGATGCTTTGGCTGCAAATTTTCCTGATAACATTCCAAAAATTAATGACATAATTGCTGAAACTATTAATAAAGCTCCTATTTCTAATATATATTTTATATCATTGTTTTGTATCCCAACATCTATAATTTTGGCCATTAATAGAGGTATTATTACTTCCATTACTACTTCTAATATTACAAATATTGGTGTTAATATTGCGTATTTTTTGTATTCTTTTACATAACTTGCTAATTTTTTTAACATTTTTTTCCTCCTTTAATTTTTATGTATGAAATTTTATTATTATTGCTTCTTTTACATCTCTAGCACATAAAATAATTGTTAATATAAAGTTCAAAATAGAAATTCCTATTGCAACATAGCTTAATACCATATTTAATACCATATGTTCATATATAAAATAAATTGGAATTAAACTAAGAATACATATAATTAATTGATAAATTGCATATTTAACATATCTTTTGTAGCTTACAATCGTTAATACCAACATTGTTATATTCGCAACTATTATCATTATCGGTATAGCCATTTCTAAAGACCAGCCTTTAAAACCTATTCTATAATCAATATATGTAGTCAAAATTGTTATCGCTATTAATTGAACTAATACATGACCTGCAATATTTGTCCTTCTATTTATAGAATATATAATTGTTATCCAAGCATATATAATTCCAGCATTTGCTAGAGCTGCCCAATGTATCTCTTGGTTTGTTAATCTATTTATAATTACTAATATTAATGCTATTATAATAGATATTAGAATTGCTATTTTTATTATTAACTCACTTTTTTTGCTACTTAACTTTTGAGGATATAACATATTTTTTATTCCCTTCTAATTTTTAAAAATTATTATCAGTTTTAATATCTAAAATCCCATTACTTTCTATTGTTACTTTAATACCCTTCTTAATTAAAAACTCATAAAAAAACTTTTCTATGTCACAATTTCCTAAAATCGATGTGAATGTAAATACAATTTTATCTTCAAATGAACAGGCTGAACATTTAATTTTTTCTACTGGTTCTGGTGCAATTAACATCAAAAAACTTTCTATATATTTTTGATATTTTCCTATAATACCTATTCTTCCTATATTTGAAAATGTAGTTGTAGTGTATTTTCTAATTTCTATATAACTAAGTCTTACCAATGGTTTCTTCAAGATTAATGGTATTCTTTTTATTATTGGATTTATACCTAATTTTACATTTGACGACATAGTTTTTTGTATTTCGTTTTCTGTTAATTTTGTTTTAAAGTGTTTTTTTACAAATTCTAAAATATTATCAAATTCACTCATTTTTTTATCTTTCATATCAGCTTCTAATGTAATATATGAAAAAAAATTAGAAATTGTATTTGATGGAAAGTATTTTTTTAAGTTTACAGGTATACAAACTTTTATTGGTTTTTTAGCATTATTTTTTCTAGCTTTTAGATAATTTGCTTCATATATTGAATAAATTAATACTGCTGTTAAATATTGCGTTACTGTTGCATCTTTTTTCTTACATTCATTTTTTAACTGTTCAATATTAATAAATTCATGTATTGCAGAAATTGCTCCGAATTTTGTTTTCTTTCCTTCTAATTGATATGCCTTTTTAGTTGAACTATTGTTTTTAGCTTTTTTATCATAATTTTTTATATAACTATCTTCTGCTGATAAATCTATTTTTTTAGTAGTTCTTAATTCTTCTTTAAATTCTTCCTTATGCATTAATTCTATGTAGTTATATATAATTTCTCTAAAAAATGTAACTCCACTATTTCCGTCTGTTAAAGAATGAAATATATCTATATTAATCTTTTTTTCAAAATATGTAACTTTAAATAAATATCCATTATTTCTAGTTGGCTCTATATATGTGCAAGGATATTCCTTTTCTTTTTCTATAATTGGGTCTTTAGGATTATATTCTAAATAATTCCAAAAAAAGCCGTCTTTCATTCTTACTTTGAAAAATTCATATTGCATTAATGCTTTTTTTACAGCTTCTTTTAATATATTCGGTTCTACAATCTCTGTTAAAATCGCCGATAATCTAAAAACTGTACTATATTTTTTTCCAGCAGAAATAGGAAATATTTTTGCTGAGTTATCTAATCTTCTCCAGTATAATTTTTCTTTTTTCATTTGGCTATTCACCTTCATCTCTTAATTCTTCTAATAAATCATTATATGCTTTATTGGTTATTTCTGTATCTGAATTATTATCAATTAACCATATATGTTTTGCTTTGTCATATACTTTTAATTCAATATTTCCACCTACTTTATCTGCTTTTTCTTTTAAAAGCGTCGCATCTGGATTTAGAATATCATATGTTCCTGTAAATATACTTATATTATTTAGTTTTGATAAATCTCCCTCTATTGGATTTACCAAATATTTGTCCATTCCATCTTTTCCTGCATATGCTATTCCTGCAAGTATTAATTTTTCTTTGCTTAAAATATCATCATTTTTTGAAACTTCATTTATCTTTTCATTTTGCATTTTTACATCTAACCAAGGAGAAATTAGTATTGTTTTTGATGGTATATCTATAAAATCATTTGCTATTTTTTCATATAACCCTAAGGCTAACCCTCCTCCTGCTGAATCTCCCATAAGTATTAAATCATTGTTGTTTACTTTTGATATTATTTCTTTATATAATGGTACTGCCATATCAAAAACATCGTCATATGTATATTTTGGAGTTAATGGGTAATCTGGCATGATTATTGTATATTTAGTATCTTTTGCTATTTTTTCTAAAAAATTAAAATGATTTTGGGTTGCTTCTGCTACATATGAGCCGCCATGAAAATATAGTATATATTTTTTACTAGCTGTAACATTTTTATCTTTTAATATAAATATTTTTCTTCCCATAAATTGTTTTGTTTCTATTTTACATTCTTGCTCTATTTCTTTTGGTACTTTGGTTTCTATATCAAATATGAAAAAATATAATATCACTATTGTTATTGCTATAATTGTTGTTATTAGTATTGTTAATAATATTTTTAAGGTAGTGTTCAAAATTATTTTCCTCTCTTTTTTATTTTAATTATTTATTTTTTACTTATTATTTTTAGTTTTTCTATTATTAATTTCAATTGTTTATTTTTAACTTTAATTTATAATTTTTATTTCTTTATTTTTATATTTTACTATCATCTATTTTTAATTTTAATTATTTGTTTTTATATTTTACTATTATCTATTTTTAGTTTTAATTATTTGTTTTTATATTTTACTATCATCTATTTTTAGTTTTAGTTCTTGATTTTTATATTCTACCATTATCTTCTTTTAAAGTCAAAATTCATATAAATTTCAGTTTTTAGCTTGTTACAGGATAATGTTTTTTATTGTAGAGAAGCTGGAAATAGTTGATAATTATAATTTTTTTGGATTTTGACGTTCGACTGGAATGAAGATTAGAATTGGTTAGGCTTTCGAATGAGGAATGCTCACGGTACTTGAAGTATGAAAGGGTCTGAGTGAGAGAGGCTCATGAAAAAGCCTTACCAATTCTTTCTGAATGAAATAAGTAGTCAAAATCCAAAAAAATTATAATTATCAACTATTTCCAGCGGTTAATTTTTAAAGCCCTTATCCAGTAACTTAAACTTTTACTATTCAATAAACTATATTATCTTAAAATGCATTATCTCACAAACAAAAAAGCTTCACAAATAATGAAACTTTTTTCTAAACTTTAAATTATATAAATTATACAATCTTAACCGTTGATGCATTTTGTTTCCGACTCTAAAATTGCAAACTTAACTGTTGATGATTTTTGTCTCCGACCCCAAAATCATGCTCTTGGATGTGCTTTTCTATATACATTTTTTAAACCTTCGTCTTGAAATTGCATATATACTTGTGTTGATGATATGTCTGAATGTCCTAACATTGTTTGGATTGCTTTTAAGTCAGCTCCATTTTGTAATAAATGTGTTGCAAATGAATGTCTTAATACATGAGGTGTTATGTCTTTTGTTATATGTGCTTGGTCTTTGTAGTATTTAATTATTTTCCAAAAACCTTGTCTTGTTAATCTTCCTCCATTTATGTTTACAAATAATGCTCTTTCTTCATCATTTTTTATTAATATATCTCTTGCTTCTTCTAAATAAGTTTTTAATGCTTTTAAACATAAAGAACCTAATGGAATAATTCTTTGTTTATTTGTTCCTTTGCAAATTGCATATCCTTCTTCTAAGTTTATATCATCTACATCTAATGATATTATTTCTGTAACTCTCATTCCTGTTGCATATGCAAATTCAAGCATTGCTTTATCTCTCATTCCTTTTAAGTCTTCATTGTCAGGTTGTTTTAATAATAATTCTACTTCTTTTGATGTTAATACACTAGGTACTCTTTTTTCTATTTTAGGAGATTGTAAATGTGCTGTTGGATCGTTTTTTATTTTTTTATGCTTTAGTGCAAATTGATAAAATGATCTTATAGATGCTATACATCTTGATATACTTGAAGCCTTTTTTCCTTGTTCTTGTAATTCTTTTATGTAATTTTCCATATCTTCTTCTTTTACTCTGTTATAATGTAATCCATAAGATTCTAAATACTTTCTGAATTGTTTTAAATCTCTTTTGTATGATTGTAATGTATTTTCTGATAATTTTTTATCATTTTCTAAAAAATCAAAAAATAATTTTAATTGTCTTTCCATCTTTATTTCCCCTATCTCTATATTTTTAAAATTTACATAAATTAACCATATATGTTATATCAAACTATTTGAAAAAAGTAAATACATTTTTCGATATTTTTAAAAATATTTTATTATGTTACTTAAAATATTTGTTGAAATAAATATTTCTATTATTGCTGAAATTATTAATAGTATTAACATTATTAATGAAAAAATTGTATGTCTTAAGATTTCTAGTTTTATGTTCTCTTTTCTTTTATCTTTTATTATTGATTTATATAGCTTAAAGCCACTAACAGCTAGTGCAAGAATTGCAGGAATAAATAATATATTTTGTATCAATAATGTAACAATCGAAAAAGTTAATCCTTTAGTTAATCCTAATACTAATATAGATGTAGAAATCGTATATCCTAAACAAAATCCTCTGTATAATACGAGTCCAAAAACAATAGGTATTCCAATTACAGTTGTTCCAAAAAACCAAATTACTACTCCTAAAATCAAATTCTGCATTATTGAGTTTTTAAATAACCCTATCATATCTAAATTTTGATTTTCTTTTAATTTAGTTATAAAATTATTTAAGTAATTTGTTACATCTGACTTTGGTGTTTCTTGCATATTGTTCAAGAAAAATACTCCTGCAAATATTCCTGTTATAAAAATTAGTGTGACAATTATATATTCTTTAGCATTGTTTTTTATATGTTCTTTTATTAAGTTAACTAATTTCATTCCTCTGTTTTTCTTCATAAAAAATCTCCTTATCTTTTATACATAATGTGTATTCGATAAGAAGATTTTTTAGAACATTTTTAAATCTATATTTTGTTTCTTTCATCTCATATAATTTCATTTAAGTTGTAGAAATTAATATTTACTATAACTAAAAAATGATACTTTTATATATTAAATATTACAATATTGCTTTCTATTTAGCCCCTAATTTACCATAATTTCCTCCACCACCTGAGTGAACTTGATAGCCTCCACTTCTTGCTTTTTCTATACTACTAGCTACTTTCTCTCCTACTACTGCTTCTATATCATCTTTTGATAATTTATGTAGTATATTCATTTCTGTTTCAAAATTATCTAATAGTTTTGTTATAGTTTTTCCACCTACTCCTGGGATAAATCCTAGTGGAACTTGATATATATATGGTGGTCTATTTTCTGGGCTTTTTGTTTTTTGCTTATCTTTTATTAATTCAATTCTATCAAAAACTCCAAATGTAACATTTTTACTTCCACAATATGGGCATTCTTCTACCGGCTCTTTCGTTTCTATAGTTTTTTCACAGTCATCACAATATGTTCTATGATATTTACCAAGTTTTGGATCTAGCCCATAATTTGCAATTATTTTTCTTCCATCTTTATTTTTTAAAGCTTTTACTATCTCTTTAAATGATATATCTTCTACTTGTATTTTATTATATTCTCTTGCTATTTTTGGAAGTGAATGTGCATCTGAATTTGTTAAGAAGGTTTTATTTTCCAATTCTGTTATCATATCTGCTAAGAATGTATCTGAACTTAATCCTAATTCTACTGCAAAAATTTTATCATATTTTTCCTTGAATATATTTTTTAATCTATCTGTGCAATTCCCATAATAACTTTTATGTGGAGTAAAGATATGTGCTGGTATTAATATCCCATTATATTTTTCTACTATATCTATTAAATCATATCCAGATAAATCTGTTCTTTGTGTACTTAAAGTAATATTTTTTAAATGGTGACTTAATTCACTTGAAAATTGTTTTATATCTTTTAAATGTGGAAAGAAACATATATTGTGAGCACTTCCCTTTTTTCCATTTCTTCCTTCTTCTGAAGTTTCTACTTCACTTCCTAATAATATACAAACTTTATCTTTGTATATTATTCCACCATCTTTTAGCTCATATGCCTCTCCTGTTTTTAAAAAATTTTCTATATCTTCAATTACATATGGTGAAGCACAATCTATTATTCCTACTACATTTATTCCTTTTCTATCTGCACATTCTTTAGCTATATTAGCAAAATTCAAAGATCTTGCTGCTGTTATTTTTATTGGTTTTCCATTTTCACTTCTCCCTATATGAACATGCATATCTGCAAATATTTCGTACATTTTATTTCCTTCTTGTATTATTTATTTAGGTTTTTATATGGGATTTTACCTAGTTCCTCTTCCTTCATACGAGATAATACTTTTCTTGCTGTTTCTTCACTAAATAATGGTCGTGATGAATTATCTAGCATTTCATTTTTTATTTCTTTCATATGTTTTTCCATTGCTTTATCCATTTTAGGCTCATAATCATAGCATACTTTATTTATAAAATTCTTTAATTTATCTGTTTCGTTATATATTTTTACTAACCTTCTTAAAGACTTCATTGTAGTCATTTCATTTAATTCGATTTGTTCCATTATATTTACAAAATCATTAAATGTATGTAAATATCTATTGTAATAATCTTTTAAATTTCTATGTTCTAATAGAACCATAGCCTCATCTGGTTTGAATCCTATTCTTTCTGGTCTGTCTAATAGCATTCCTCCAAATTGATCTACTAATTCTAGTATATCACTTTCTTTTTCTCTAGGATTACTTTGGCTATATCTATTTACTTCTTCACATATTTTACAAAACTTGTTATCAAATCCTAATGTTGATAGATATTCTGAACCTTCTTTGGCATATGTATGTACTCTTTTTATATCTTGAGCATCATTTACCTTTTTGCAATTACACAAAAGACATGCCGTTAATACTAAATTTTTATCAACATCTATTTTCATATAGTCAATAAACATTCTTGCTATTTCAGTTTTGAAAACTACTGATTTATCAAAAAATATTCTTATTTTTTTAGATAGATAATATGCTATTTCTAATTTAGCTGATAAATCTTCTGCTTCTAAAATGTAATTTGCAAAAGTATCCATGTTTTCCTCCTTAGTTAATCCATATACAAGTTAATTATAATTTAAACTGGTACATTTTTCAACATATTTTTTATAAATGTAATATAATTGTAATATATAATTGTATTTTTGTTAGTTCTGTATTATAATGTTTTTAGTTGATTAAATTTTAAATATTTTATTTATGCTTAATTTTTAATATTTATAAATTTTAAAGTATATAAAATGTACTTTAACTTTTAAATGTATATTCTATAAATAATTTAAAATAAATTTAATGATAGATTGATAAAAAACAATGTGTTTAAATATTTTATAATTAATCTAAATTTTTATTATTAAATTGAAAGGAAAAATTATGAATTTATTAAAAATAGTTTCATCTAATCTAAATGATACACTATCTTTTGGAAAAAAATTAGCTTCAAAGTTGAGTAATGGTGATGTAGTTGTTCTTTCTGGCGAATTGGGTTCTGGAAAGACAAAATTAACTGAAGGAATTTTATCATATTTTAACTTAGAAAATGAAATTTCTAGTCCTACATTTACCATTGTTAATGAATACATAAAAAATGATATTAATATTTACCATTTTGATGTTTATAGATTAGAAGATTCCTCTGAGTTTTATGAAATTGGTGGCGACGAATATTTTGATAAAGGTATTTGCATTGTTGAATGGGGTGAAATAATTCAAGATGCTCTACCAAAAGATTATATTCACATACAATTTGAAAGAGATGAAAATAATGAAAATCTAAGAATTTTAAATATTACATCTTATGGTGAAAAATATGATGATATTTTAAATTCTTTAAAATAATATATATGGAGGTTTTATTTTGAAAACTTTATGCATTGATACTTCTAGCAAAATTTGTGCTGTTGCAATTTTAGATGATAATAAACTACTTAAAAAAATAGAGCTTAATAATGGTTTAACACATTCTGAATCTTTAATGCCTATTATTAAAGATATATTTGAAGAAACTAACTTAACTTTAAACGATATAGATTTATTAATCTGTGATATTGGACCTGGTTCTTTTACTGGTATTCGTATTGGAATTGCTACTGTAAAAGCATTCTCAGATAGTTTCAATATCCCTATAATTGGTGTTAGTTCTCTTACCTGTTTAGCTTATAATGTAAAAAATGAAGGATTAATTTGCAGTCTTATCGATTGTAAAAACAATAATTGTTACTATTCTTTATATGATTTTAAAAATAATACTTATACTTTATTAGAAGAGCCTACTGCTGATAGTATTGAAAATTGTATTAAACTTTTAAACTATAAGTATAATGAAAAAAAAATAACTTTTGTAGGTGACGGTTCTTTAATTTATAGAGAATATATTTCAAGTGCTTGTAATAATAGCTCTATTTACTTTTCTAATAATGAATTAAATGATATTGATATTGTAAATCTTGGACTAGCTGGAATTGATGCATTTAATGGTAATGATAAATATAAAGATAATCTCCAAGGTAAGAATATTGATAACAATAATATCAATAATTATAACTATGATATACTTCCACTTTACTTGAAAAAACCTCAAGCCCAAAGACAATTAGAAGAAAAAAATTTATTAGTTAGTAAAATGAAATATAGTGATTTAGATAATTTGAACATTTCTGAGTTTGATGATTTTTGGAATTTAGATGTTTTAAAAGATGAATTAAAAAGTAATAATTCAAAATTTATTGTTGCAAAGCTTGAAAATGAAATCGTTGGATTTGCAGGTGCTAAATTTATTATTGATGAAGCAGATATTATGAATATTGCTGTTAAATCTTCTTATAGAAAACAAGGTATTGCAAGTTTACTTTTAAAAAATTTAATTGATATTTGTAAAAATAACAATATCAATAGTATTAATTTAGAAGTTAATGAAGAAAATTTTCCTGCCATTAACTTGTATAAAAAACATGAATTTTTAGAAGTTGGTAGAAGAAAAAATTATTATGATGATAAATTTGATGCTATTTTAATGAAAAAAAGATTAATTTAAACTAAAAAACAGTATTTATATATAAAATAATAAAATGCAAGAGGCTGTCCTAGAATATTAAAATATTTCCGGGACAGCCCCTTGTTGTTTTTTGTGTTAAACTTTATTTTAAATTTTCTTAGTATTTTATCACTTATATATTAATTCTTGAAATTTATTATATATTTATGTTATACTCATATTGGTGATAAAATGAAACTCTTATTTAAAAATAAAACTAAATATGATAAAAAAACATACAATGAATACTTAGAATTTCATAAAAATACTTTCAGCAATAAATATATGTTTTATACTATTGTTGTTGGCTTATTACTATTTTTTTGTTTTGCTATGCAAATAAAATATCATTACTATAGTCTTGCTATCTGCCTGTTTGTTATTTTTTGTTTTTTTATCTTTTGGAGATTATTTCATCCAATTTATGAAGTAAAAAAGGAATTTAAAAGCCAAAAAATTTCTCAAGAACAATTATTTACATTTAAGTTTTATGAGAAATATTTTACTATCTGTCATAATATGGATTACTCTAGAATGAAATATTATAAATTATATAAGATTTATGAAACCAAAACATTTTTTTATTTATATATCGATAATGATTATGCTTTTTTAATTAATAAAAGTGGCTTTGTTCGTGGTTCCTCTGATGATTTTTCAAAATTTATTAATAAAAAATGTTTGTTCAAATATAAATCTTCTACTTAAATAAATATTTTATTGTGCCATTGTTTGTTTTAACATCCATATTATTTTACTATAATTTAAAATATATGAATCCATTAAAGCAGATGTACCATATATATGACTATTATCTGCTTCTTTTTTTATGCAAATTACATTTTGTAATAAAGTTTCATAATCTTTTAATATCTTTTCTATTACTATTTTTTCTTCAACTTTGACACTTGTAGCTTCTTCGATTTTTCCTATTTCTAAATATTCTTTCATCGTTCCTAGCGGTTGTTTTTCTAACATTAATATATGTTCTGCTATTTCGTCTATTTGTAAATTTATTTCATTATAATATTCTTCTAGTTTTACATGTAATACAAAAAATTCTTTTCCTTTTATATTCCAATGAAAATTTTGTAATTTTCTATAAAAAATATTTAAGTCCGCTAAAAGTTCATTTAAGCCCTTTACTATTTTTTCCATTATTTTATTTCCTCCTTTTTGTTTATATGATTTAATTTTTCCAATTAATTATTTTTTTATTCATTGTTTGTTCTTATATTTTCTTTTTTGTTGGTTATAATAAATTTATAAAAATTTGAAGAAAGGAGTATGTGATTATTTATTTTTTCAAATAATCATAAAATATAAATATGGATAGACCTGAATATATTTTAAATGAAATTAATAAAGGAATTAAAATGGGTATGGATTCTATTTCTACAATTTCTGATAAAGTTACTGATTCAAATTTCAAAGATGACTTACAATATGAATATAATAAATATAATGAGATATTAAATCAAGTTAACAATGAATTAGAAAAATATGACGAATTTCCTAAAGAAGTTAATCCTGCTCAAAAAATGATGGGCTGGATTGATATTCAAATGAGTACATTAAACGACCAAAGCAATTCTAAAATTGCTGAAATGTTGCTTAAAGGTACAAATATGGGCATTATTGAAGGCGTAAAATTATTAAATCATAATCAGGATAATGATGAAAGTATAAAAAATATTTTGAATAATTTTATTAAATTTCAGGAAAATAATGTTGAAAGATTGAAGAAGTATTTATAAATTAGTTTTGTAGTCATTTTGTTTTTGTATTAGTTCTAAGTATTAGATATTAAAAAGGTAAAATTAGTGTAGATTTTTTCTAATTTTACCTTTTTTACAATATTTGTATTTTTATTATAAAATTGCTCTTTACGGCTTTTTATAAAATTTGAACTTTACACACTATCTTTCATGATTTTCTCCTAATATTTCCAAAAATCTTTTTCTTTTATCCTTAGATTCTACTGTATCGAAAAATTCTATGTTTCCTTTTGCAAGTTCTTGTTTTATAATTTTTCTTTTTTCTAGCACTCTTTTCAAATGTTTTGCAACATATGGTGCTCCATCGAAAAACTTAACCTCTCCTAAAATATCTGCAATTTCATTTTTAATTAATGGATAATGAGTACAACCAAGTACAACATTTTTTACTTTTCCTACATATTCTTTTAAGTTCACTTCAAGGTACTTTCTTATTTTTTCTTCTTTTCCTTCTTCTATTAAATCTGCTAAACCTATGCATGACATTACATAAGTTTTATTATTATTATATTCTTGTAAAATATGATTAAATCTCTTACTCATAATTGTACCTTTAGTTGCCAAAATTAAAGTTTCTTTGTCAAATTCATAATCATGTACCATTTTATATGCTGGTTCTATTGCTATAATTGGTATCTCTTTATATTTATTTCTTAAAAATTTTGATGCTTTTGCACTTGCAGTGTTACATGCTATAACAATTACTTTGCAGTTTTTATTTATTAAAAAACTTGATATCTTGTCACATCTTTTTATTATCTCTTCGTCTGTTTTATCTCCATATGGATTATTTTTTGAATCACTAACATAGATATAATCTTCATTTGGTAACAATTTTATTATTTCTTTTAAAACTGTTACTCCACCTATTCCCGAATCAAATATCCCTATACTACCTTGACTTTTCATTTCATTTTTCTCCATATATATTATACTATCTTATATAATTTGTTTTTATTTTTTCTTCATTCTTTGGTTCTTCTATTCCCATTTTCTTACCTTGTTCTATACATTTTAGTAACCAAGCCATATTATTTCCTAAGGTTCTCATTGTTTGCATTCCTTCTTCATCTTGTACTACTTCTTCTGGGTTATTTCCATGTACCATATTCCAATATTGACTTGTTACTATTGGCATATTACTCATTGCAAAATATTTATTTATTTCGTCAAATGCAGCAGTTGCTCCACCTCTTCTACAACTTACTATTCCTGCTGCTAATTTATTTGCAAAGAGCTTTCCTCTTCCATAAAAAGCTCTATCCAAAAAAGACGATAATTGACCTGATATTGCTGCAAAATGTACTGGGCTACCAAAAACAAATCCATCAATTTTTGGTACTTTTTCTAAGAATTCATTTACTTTATCTTCTATAAAGCATTTTCCTGTTTTTAAGCAACTTCCACAACCTATACAACCTGAAATAGGAGTATTTCCTATCCACATTATTTCAGTTTCTATATTATTAATATTTAATTGTTTTTCTATTTCCTTTAATGCAGTATATGTGCAACCTTTTTCTTTTGGACTTCCATTTATTAATAGAACTTTCATTTTTACTTTCTCCCTTTCATTCAATAATTTATATATTCTATTCTAATATTGTTTTTACTGTTCCTTTTCCATTTTGTGATGTTATTTCTAATATAGCTCCATTTACTATTGCAAGTTGAGGCTTTACATGGCCTATATCAGCATCACATATTATTGGAATTTCTAAGTCTTGTAATGCTTCTTTTACTGTATCATTAAAATTTGTTTCATAATCTTCCCTTATAAATAACGGTCTTCCAAATACAATACCAGTACAGTATTTAAAGTATCCAGCATTTTTCATTTGCCACAAAGTTCTATATACTTCTGGTGTACTCATTTCAAAGACTTCTAAAAACCATATCAAACCATCTTTTTTATGTCTTTCTATATATTCCTTTACTTTATCATATTTTGTACCTATGTATCCCTTTATACAGTCTAAACACCCCCCTAAGCTTCTGCCTTTTATTTGTATTTTTTCTTCTCCTGTTACATTTTTCCACTCTACTTTTTCTGTTAATTCATATGTTTTTACTAGTTCTTCTAAATTATATTTCTCTTTTTCTCTTTCGTCATTTTCTTTATTTTCTTTTTTCTCTAACTTATTTAAGTTAATTTCATCGTTTAACTGTTTTGTATTATTTATATTTTTCTTTTTTTCTTTATTATCTTTTTGTTCCTTATTTTCGTTTTCTATATTTTCTCTAAAATCAAGTACCTTTTGATATTTCTCAAATGATTCTTGAATAATATTTTCTCCTGTTTCTATTTTTATTGCATCAGTTAAATTTCTAAATAATGGATTCATTGCATAATCTTTTATTGTTTGACAATACATTGTAGGTATATCTAGAATTGTATTAAATAGAAATCCTATTCCTGTTATGTCTGAATAACCTTGTAGCCACTTTGGCTTTAATCCTTTTATTTTTTCAAAATCTAAGTAGTCAAAAATTTCAATTAAAAAATCTCCTCCTGCTGCAAATATAATTAGTTTTACTTCTTCATTTTCTAGTAATTCCATAAATTCTTTAGTTCTTTCTTTTCCACTAGCACTTCTTCCTTTATTTTCTTTTCTTACACTTTTAGTTTCTATTATTTTATATCCCATTTTCCTTAATTGATTTTCTGCTAATTCGAGTTGCAAAATATCTTCTTTTTCTGCTATCCCTCCTGACGGAGCACATATCCCTATTGTATCTCCCTTTTTTAGTTTTTCTGGATAATTCATAATATATTCCTCTCTTTCTTTTGATTGCTTAATAAGAAAAGCTATCGCGGGTCTTTTTAAAGGTCACTTTTACTTGTTGTATACGAAAAAATCCTATATAGGGTCAAGATAAAAGTCGATTTTTTCTATACAATAAAAACTAGCTTTTATTTTGAACCTATTTATAAATTTCTACATGCATCAAATAAATGTAATATAAAAAAACTTCTTATTAGCTTATATTATATATTCTCTTTTTATATAAATCAATAACTTCTACACAATAAAAAACTACCATATAATATAAAATTCAATGTTTCCATTTATCAATTCTATATTATATAATAGTTTTTTATTTCAACAAATTATTCAATTTAAATTATGCTTTTTTTGCTATTTCAGCGATTTCTGTAAAAGCTTTTGGATCTGATACAGCTACTTCTGCTAACATTTTTCTGTTTATTGTTACATTAGCTTTCTTTAATCCAGCAACTAATTTGCTATATGTTGTTCCATTCATTCTTGCTGCTGCATTTATTCTAGCTATCCATAATTTTCTAAAATCACTTTTTCTATCTTTTCTTCCTACATATGCATAAGATAAAGATTTTAATACTGCTTGATTAGCATTTCTAAATCTGTAATGTTTTGCTCCATAATATCCTTTTGCTTGTTTTAATATTTTTTTATGTCTTTTTCTTGTTATTCTTGCTGTTTTTACTCTTGCCATTTATATTCACCTTCCTTATTATTCTTATTTCCTATTAGTTACCATATGGTAATAATTTTTTGATTGTATTTTCGCATGATTTATCTGCATATCCGTTTTGGATTCTTCCTGATTTCTTTTGTCTTTTTGTTTTGTTTGCTAATAAGTGTCTTCTGTTTGATTTTGTTCTTTTTACTTTTCCTGTTGCTGTTAAAGAATATCTTTTCTTTGCAGCTTTATTTGTTTTTAATTTTGGCATAATTTTTTCTCCTTTCGATTTTTAATTTATTTTACTCAGATTATTTGTCTGATTTTTTAGCTAAAATTATGAACATATTTCTTCCTTCAAGTTTAGGTGCTTTTTCTACAACTGCTACATCACTTAAATTTTCTATAAATTTATTTAGCACTTGTTCACCTGCTTTTGAATTATTTACTTCTCTTCCTCTAAATCTAACTGTTATTTTCACTTTATTTCCATCTTCAATAAATTTCTTAGCATTTTTAGATTTAAAGCTGAAATCATGGTCTTCAATATTTGGTGTTACACGCAATTCTTTTACTTCAAAACTTTTTTGTTTTTTCTTTGCTTCTTTTTCTTTTTTAGCTTGCTCAAATTTATATTTTCCATAGTTCATTATTTTGCAAACTGGTGGATTTGAATTTGGAGCAACTAAAACTAAGTCTAAATCCTTACTTTCTGCTTTTTCTAAAGCTTGTTCAAAAGAAATAACACCTTCTTTTTCACCATTTTCGCCTATTAATTGTACTTCTTTGGCTTTTATTTGCCTATTAATTGGTAATTCTTGTTTTATTCTAAAACACCTCCACAAAAAAAATTTGACTTCTGTTACAAGTCAAATCTAAAATAAATATACATATGAAAATGTTTTTATTTATTTAATTTCTAACCTTTTTCTTTACTTAGATAAGGTGAGAAGTTTGACTTCTTCTTGTAACATTAATTATAATAACATATTTTTTGAGGGTATGTCAAGTGATTTTAACAATTTTTTTCCGAAAGCACTTCCTTCTGCCTTAATTTTTTACTTTTCTATAATTTTATTTAGTTCATTTACTCTTCTTTTTAAAAAATACCTTTGTATTAGCAATATTGCTAAAAATATAATAGTATATGGAATAATTGTATTACACAAACTCTTCCCAAACCAAATTTGCCAAATCTATTCCTCTTCTACTTAAAAAAATCCTATCACCATCAATCCTAATCAAATCCTCTTCTACTAACTTCTCCAATTCTTTATGATATACATATATAGGATTTTCAACAAATTTCTCCTTAAAACTTGAAATTTTAACACCTTCAAGTTTCCTTAAACCCAGTAACATATACTCTCTTTTTTTGTCTTCTAAAGATTGTATTTCATCTATTTCATAAACTTCTTCTACTTTTTCCAAAAAACTTTTATTACCATTTCCAAGTTTTATAATTTCATTTACATCAATATCTTTATTATTTATATTTTCAATATATTTTTCTACACTACTCTTATTACAATATCTTACATCATTTATATAAGAATGTGCTGATGTTCCTATTCCGATATATTCTTTTTGTTCCCAACAGTTTAAATTATGTTTTGATTCTTTTCCGATTTTAGAAAAATTAGATATTTCATAGTGATTATATCCATTAATTTCTAATGTATTTTTCACATACCAATACATATTTCGTTCTAGCTCTTCATCTAATAATTCCATTTTTCCTTCTTCTATCAACTTATCAAGAACTGTTCCTTCTTCTAATATTAATGAATATACACTAATATGATTAGGATTTAATTCTATTATTTTATTTAAGCTTTCTTTAACATCTGAAATTGTTTGATTTGGTAGTCCAATCATTAAGTCTATATTTATATTATCAAATCCGGCTTTTTTTACTATACTATATGCATCTAAAAATTCATTATATGTGTGTATTCTCCCAATTTGCTTTAAAATTTGGTCGTTGGTACTTTGCAGCCCCATACTAATTCTATTTATTTTTGCTTCTTTATATAAGTTCACTTTTTCTTCATTTATTGTACCAGGATTTACTTCTAATGTAATTTCTATATCTTGAAATTTTGTGTCATTATTAACTAAGTTTTTTTCTATTTCTTTTAGAATTTCTATTATATATTTACTATCTATATATGATGGTGTTCCTCCTCCAATATATATAGTAGTAACATTATAATTTTTCATAAATTCTTTGTTTTCTAAATATTTTTTTAATTCTTTTATTACTGCTTTTATATATTTTTCTACTATCTCTTCCTTATTTGAAAAAGATACAAAATCACAATAATAGCATTTGTGTTTACAAAATGGTATATGTATATATATTCCTAATTCTTTATTCTTCATCTGCTATCTCCATTATTTTTTTCAATCTATAATTTACTCCTGATTTTCCTAGTGGTTTTTTTAGCATCTTTCCTAGTTCTATTAGTGAAATATTGGGATTTTCTAATCTTAATTTTGCTATCTCTTTTAAATTTTCATCTAATTTATTAAATTTTCCTGTTTGCTGTAATTTTTTAATTGCTCCTATTTGCTCAATAGATGCATTTATTGTTTTATTTAAGTTTGCTGTCTCACAATTTACTATTCTGTTTACTTTTCCTCTCATTTCTTTTTGGACTCTAATATCTTCAAATTTCATAACAGCTTTATTTGCTCCTATTAATGCTAATAAATTTGAGATTTCTTCTGATTCTTTAAAGTAAATAGAACATCTAGTTTTTGTAATTAATTCTTTAGTGCTTATATTTAGACTTTCTATTATCTTTTTTAAAAATGTCATGTTTTCTTCATTTGATAAAACTATTTCTAAGTGATATAAATTTTCTGGGTTATTTATCGAACCAGAACCTAAAAAAGCACCTTTTATAATTGCTTTCTTTTGTTCAAATCCTTCTTTTTCTTGATATAACTCTTCTATATTTTTTGTATATAATTCGTTATTCTTTATTTCTATATGACTTATTTTCTTTATTTCTTTTTGTTTTGTGTTGATATAAAAGACTTTTCCTACAATATCTATGTCATAATCTATGTTTAAGTTAGATAGCAACTTTGAAAATCTATCTATATTATAATCATTTTCAGTTGAAAATTTTATTTCATTTTGCTTGTGAATGTTAGTATTAGCTGATATTAGATATCCTATTAACTCACATTCTACATTGTTCTTATCAGTTAAACTATGATTATTATTTAATTCTTGTTTTATATCTGAAGAAAAAGACATTTTAGTCACCTACCTTTGCAATTATTACTCTATCATTATCATATAAATCTTTTATACATATTTTATTTATATATTGACCATTATTATCTAGTAAATTCATAACTTCTTCTTTTTGGTCATAGCCTATTTCTAAACATAAATACCCTCCATATTTTAAGTATTCATATCCTAAGTCTATTATTTTTCTATAAAAATCCAATCCATCTTTTCCACCATCTAATGCAATATGAGGTTCTTTCTGTACTTCTCTATCAAGTTCTTTAATAATATCTTGTTTTATATATGGTGGATTTGATACTATTATATCATATTTTTCTTTTGGCAAGTTTTCAAGTAAATTAGATTCTACAAATGTTATTTGACTTTCTACATTATTAGTTTTTGCATTTAATTTTGCTACTTCTAATGCTTTACTGCTTATATCTAATGCTGTCACTTGTGTATTAGGCAAATATTTAGCCAGTGATATTGCTATTGCTCCACTTCCAGTACATAAATCTAAAATCTTTTTTGCATTTATTTTTTTTGCTATTTCTATTACTTCTTCAACTAAAATTTCAGTATCTTGCCTAGGTATTAAAACATTTTCATCAACAAAAAAATCAAGTTTCATAAACTCTTTTTTGTGAGTTATATGTTCTATTGGTATATCTTTACTAAGTTTTGATATTCCATCAAAAAATTTATCTTCTTGTTGTCTAGTTAGTGGTTCATTATCATATATAATTAGATATTGTCTTGGCTTTCCCAAGACATATTGCATTAATAATCTTACTTTTAGTTTTGGTGTAGTAATTTTTTCCAATTTTAGTTTTGCTACTCCTCTTTCTATTGCTTGTTTTATTGTCATAGTATCACCTTTTTCATATACAATAAAAAACCCCCACCTTAGCCGTCAGCTTCAATTTTTAAGGACCTGCTCCTAAAAACAGGTGGGTGCCTACCTAAATACTAATGGGCTTCTCACTACTATTAGTAAAATGTGAGCTTGCACGCCATATTTAGAGATTAGCCCCTCTTATAACTTGTTGGTTCTAAAAATTACGCTCTTACGCACTACGCAGGGATTTATTTAATTATTGATTAATTTATTTATTTTGTATCTTTATATTAGCACATTATATATTTATTTACAACTAAAATAATTGCTTAATTATTTTGTTTTATTTTTATTTTATTATTTTATCTCGTTTTTTCATATATTATTCTCTTTTTATTAATGTTTTTTGTGTTTGATAAATTATCTTTTTTGTGTTAAAATGTTTTTATATTGGTAGCATTATTTTTGAGCTGATTTTGGGGTTGGAAACAAAAATCATTGCTACCACTTTTTGAGTTTCTTAATGATTTTGGGGTCGGAGACAAAAATCATCGCTACTACTTTTTGGCTTTATTGAATAAAGCCTTTTTTCTATATATTGTCCTCTATATTAATATAAATAACGACTGATGACTTGTAATTTGTCTATTTATTTAAACTTTATTATGTTTACTATTAATACTCTATGATACCATCATTATCATCTTCATCACTATATATTTCGTGACCGCAGTTAATGCATGACCAACAGTCACCATCCCAAGTCATATAGCTATCGCAATTAGGACAATTTTTGTATTTTTCTTCCCCCATTTCATCTTCTAATTCACCAGAACAATAAGGACATCTAGAATATTCAGATTCATCATAAACTTTATCACAATCAGGGCACATTTGCATATTATTCACCTCCTAGTATAATAATGTTAGTTTAAGAAAATTAACTTAACATTAGTTATTTTT